>DASQID010000303.1:0-11168 GCA_035631775.1 Acidobacteriota bacterium | reverse complement strand
GGAACCGATCCTCGTCGTCCCTTAGACCCAAAAACTTTCTTTTCCATGTAAATTCATTCCGCTGGCTGCCGTAAAATCGGATCAGACGCGGCAAGTAACGAGAACAAAATTCCCGTTATGCTGCGCATAACGGGCTAATTAGTACCAGGTGATTGTCGAGTGGACGCAGCACGGCGGTGGGATTCTCCCCGTTGCAGAATCCGACTCGCGGGTATAACGATATTCAACGCCGGCTGGTATTGTCGATCTCGAGTTTCAGCATACGTCCTCGCCCTAACTGCGCCTTGGCATAGTCGGCATTCAAGGCGATTGCGCGATTCAGATCCCTGACGGCTCCTTTGAGGTCACCCTTGCTGTACAGGCTGCAGGCGCGATTGTAGAAGGCAAGAGGCAGGCCGGGATTAAGCTGAATGGCACGATCGAAGTCCTCGGCAGCTCCCCCCGTGTCTCCTTCGCTCATCCTTACGCTTCCGCGGTCGACATAAGCCAGAGCCAGCTTCGGCTTAATGGCAATTGCTTTGTCGAAGTCAGCCAGGGCGCCGCTTGCATCTCCCATTTCCCGGCGCGCATTTCCGCGATTGACATAGGCTTCGGCGAAGAGCGGGTCTGAATCGATGGCGGCGGTGTAGTCACGAATGGCGCCTACCAGATTGCCTTTCGATTTCAGCATGATTCCACGATTGAAGTAAGTCAGAGAGTTTTTCGGCCGCAGGCCTATGGCACGGTTGTAGTCCTCCAGCGCTCCGCTGAGGTCGCCCTTGGCTGAGCGCGCCACGCCCCTGTTGTGGTAGGCCCTTGCGGAGGTGGAATCAAAGAAGATGGCGAGATCGTAATCGGCGATCGCCCCCTTAAGGTCACCCTTGTTCTGTTTCTCGAGTCCACGGTTGTAATATGCTCCGGCCATGGTCTTGCGGCGGCTTTCAGCCCGGGAATATTCCTCGCCAGCCGCAATGAAAGATAGTACAGCCAACGTGTATGTCAGCAATGCACCGAACGCCCTTGATGCGTCGAGTCTGCCCCTGCGCATGAATCCTCCAAGATGCCGATCATTCCTTTGGCGCATCCATCTGTAGGATGTACCGCCTCCGGTTCCATTTGAGCAGAGACTGTAAAGAATCGCTGGAAGGACCTGCACGGATTCCTGGAAGGGCCGCTAGAGAGGCGGCATCTGTTGCGACTCACGCATTACAAGTCTAATTAGTTTCTGCCGCGAAACACCACGAATCGCATGTCAGGTCGGGCCCCGGAGGGGCCCAAGCAAGTAGCCGGGGGCGCAAGCCCCCGGATAGGATATTGCATAATGCCGAGCCCCGGCAGGGGCGAAAGACCTTTGTATGCCATCTGTTATCTGTCGCCCCTCCAGGGCTCTGGTTATTCTCGACAATCCCGACCCCGGGCTGCGCTTCGCTTGCCCGGGGCTATTGGCTGGCGCCCCTCCGGGGCGCTTTCGGCGCGATAAAGCAGTTTCGCGACAGAAACTAATTAGAGACGATTGCTGACGTGCCAGGGTGCCGTTTCAGGTAGTCTCAGGCTCTGCAAACACTATTTGCACACTATCGCTACTCTCGCCATCTGTGACGAACCTGCCTGACCACTAGCCCCACCAGCCGATTAAAAATGTTGAGTCAATGCGCGAAGACATCATCCCTTATGTGGGGGACAGGGCGCACGAAGATGTGGCAATCATAATCCGGCGGAGTGGAAAATCAACAAAAACCTGGAGGAATTTCTTGGGACTACGGCACCGAGACTTGTTTCCCTCGATTTTTCCTGGAGTCCTCGATGAGGATGTTGCAGGAATCCGCCTCGAGGATCAAAGAAATCAGATATGCCCTGGCGAAGCAATAAGGAGATCTACTTCTTCGACGGCTGTTTCACACGGGTAAGGTAGAACGTGCCGGTCTCGACCTTGCCGCTGTTATCGTAGCCCCAGGCTTCATTGTGATGGTCTGCGTCTACGAGCGTGACCGCCAGCCGCCGCATATAGCCATCCCCTGGGCGGATGTTGGTGCCATCTTTGAATTCGAAGACCACCTGCTCAGGCTGATCGGAAGGAACTGCCCGGAGCCTGGGCTGGTTGTGGGCAGAACAATAATGGGAGGCAAGCAGTTCGGACTGATCCATGTGGAACATGGTGACCATCTCGTGAGGTGTGCCGGCATCTATCCAATGCATTACGGCCGAGCCATCCCCAGTCATTCGCACGGATATATGGGTAGAGATCTTCTGGCCGCCTTCCATGGCATATCCCTCCCACTCGCCGACCAGCGACTTGATCTTTTCCCACTGCGGGGTACCTGCGACCTTCGAGCCGTGTTCCTGTGCGAAGGTTGCCGCTGCAGAGACAGTCAGCGCTGCAAGGACTGCAAAAATGAGTCGCTTCATTGTGACCTCCGGATGGAGAAATCTTGCGACCGGAAGGGCCGGATGTCAACTCGCCGAAGAGAGGGTGCGCGGCCGTGAGTCACAATCTACGGATTTAGCCCGTTCGGGTGATTCGAGAGATTTGCGGCGGATTTCCTTTCCCTCGCATAGTAACCTTTCCGGGTGCGGGCAACAGCCTCAGGATGGCCCTTGATCTTCACGCGTATCTCCCTCCAGCCGCCTTCGCGCGTTACGTTTGTCGGATTGTAGCCCAGCAGGTACTGGATGCGGAGGTCACTCGCGATTTCTGAGTAGGTGCCGGAAAGCTCTTCGATCCTATGGGGAGAGTACATGCGTCCACCGGTTTGTTCGGCCAGCATTTGAAGCTGCTTCATCCCGATTTCGTAGGAAGCGAGCTGAGGATCTGCCGGCTCCGGATCGGGGGGCGAGGGCTCGAGTGTCGGAATTCGTTTGCGGGTTGGATAAGGTGCCGAGCCGTGAGGCACGCCGACAGTCTGTCCCACGGTATCGAGGAATATTGTGTAAATGATGGGTTCTGCCTCCTGCACTCTCCGATACAGCTCATCGAAAGTGGTCTCGGATCCTGCCGGAAAGCCGCCTTCCAGTTGGTTGTCAATCCCATCGGTGAACACGACGATTGCGCTTTTCCCTTCGACACCACGCATGTATTCATTGACGCAGGTCATTAATGCGTCATAGAAGGAGGTTCCGCCGCCTGCCCAGAGTCGCTGGATGGCTCGCCCCGCCTTGGACCGGTCGTTGGTGAAGTTCTCGACCAAGTCTACCCGCGAACTGAACGCGGCAATCGCAACGCGGTCATTCACCTTGATTTTACCAATGAAGTCGACCGTCGCCTGCTTCATCAGATTGAGATAGAAACCGGTGCTTCCGCTCACATCTAGCAACAGCAGCAGATTGAATGGAGCTTCCGAAGGTTGAAACTGATCAATCTGCTGCAGGACTCCATCCTCATACACCAGAAAATCTTCCTTCTTGAGCCCGGCCACGCTGCGGTTTGTGTAGCGGTCCAGGACGGAAACGTTCAGGAAGACCGAATCCACGCTTACCTTGACCGAGTATCCACTCTGGGGCTGGGGTTCAATACGCGACTGGTCTGGAGGCTTCGTACCGGCGGGGGCCTGGAGGAAAAGGAGCAATACCGGAGTGAGCATTCTCCCCAACATTGTTTCCTCCAGGCTCTTATTCTGAATCAAGGAAAATCTGCCACGAATTGCCCGTAGCGGCTTAGCCGCAACCGAATTGGGTACCGCGTTCCTTCGCGCCTTCGCGCCTTAGCGGGGGCCTTTTAAAAAGCCACCGCTCTGAGATCCCAAGGCGCAAAGACAGTCAACCGTATCGTTGCTGAAACGGCAAGGATTTGAACGTTAGTAGTACGAAGGGCGAGACCCGTGGCATGCTCTTTAGACTCCGTCGGCGGTCAGTTCCCAACCCTTCCGGTATTCGCGGACCAGATATTTGTTCGCCTCGGGCAAGTTAGTGACCTTCATATTCGCGGCGTCCCAAAGCAGTCTTCTGCCGCCAAGCCGAAGTGAAACGGCTGCCAGGTTGACCGCGTCCGAGATGGGCCCTGCGAGCAGGAAATTGCCGTAGCTCGGCTTACCGCTCTTGATCGCCTCCACCCAGGCATTTTCACGAGGAGCGCCTCCCCCACCGCCGTAGCGCTGCCGCGGGGCCGGCTCCGGCAGGTTCTTTGCAGTACGGTATTCACGCATCTTCTTCTCGGGAACCAGCTGAGGATTCTCGCCGCGGAAGCCGGCAACAATTCTTCCCTTGTCGCCGACGAACATCATCCCCTCCTCGCTGAGCTCTTTGTTGTCCGCCTCGAGCTCCTCCGGTGTGGGAGGCTTCATCGATCCGTCATACCAGAAAATGTCCAGTGCGGGCCGTGCGCCCTTGGCCGCGAATTTGAAGCGAATCGTGGATGCCAGGGGGAAGGAGTAATCGTTTTTCAGCGTGATGCTGACCTGATCGACGATAGTGCAGACATGACTCGGCCTGGATTCCACACAATACGGTGCGTCCAGATCGAATTCGGTGAATACCGACCAGAGGCTGTAATGGCCCATGTCGGCGATTGATCCGCCGCCGAACTCGTACCAGCCGCGGAATACAGCGTGCGTATAATTTGGGTGATAAGGACGGTCGAGCGACGGACCGAGCCATAATGTCCAATCAAAGTCCTTCGGAACCGGCGGCGTGTCGGTTGGAATCGTCGGATACTGTGGCCACATCGGCCTGGCGGACCAGTTGTGCACTTCCCGGAGAGTGCCGATTGTCCCGTCGTTGATCCAGTCCTTTATCACACGGATAAGGGCGCCATCGCTGGCAGGCGAAAAGTGCGTGGTGACTTTTGTCTTCCGCGCCGTGTCGATGACCAGTCTGGCTTCGAATGCCCGGTTGGCAATCGGTTTGTGCGTCATGACATGCTTCCCTTTTTTCATGGCCGCAATTGCGATGGTGGCATGCAGGTGATCCGGCGTCATGATCTTGACCGCATCGACGCCCTTTTCCTTGTCCAAGAGTTCCCGGAAATCGGCATAGGTTGCGCACCCCTTGAAGTTTTCCGAGGCTCTTCGGGTCGCATAGAAGGTGTCGACAATCTCCGTCGCGACGTCGCGCCCGCCCGAGATACCGTTTACTCCCTCCCGCCAGGACGGTTTGTCCAGAGCCTTCCTCACAGTATCCCGAATGCCGTTCTTGGACCAGTCCACATAATCCGTGCTGTCTTTGTTGGGATCGCAAACCGCAACGATTTGAACGTCCGGCAGAGCGAGCATGGGGAGCATTTCCCGTATACCCTGGGTGCCGCAGCCAACGTAGGCGAGGTTGATCTTGTCGCTCGGGGGCACATATCCGGGTCCTCCCAGGACATGCCTCGGGACAATTGCAAATGCAGCGGCGGATGCGGCTGCGGTTTCCAGGAATGAACGTCGATTGATTTCTGGTGCCATTCGCTACCTCCTCGAAGTTAAGTGAAGTTAAGTATTGCAGTGGCGATGCCCAATGCTGCAAGAATCGCGGTTATGATCAATGTGGCCGAGCTGCCCAGGCGCTTCGGGCCACCGCTCTCAGCTGAGATGAATCTACTCTTCAAGATGCCTTCAGCGCAAGCGCTCAGCGAATGGCAGACTCCCTGCAGTGCGTATGGTCCCCGCTGGGAATCGCGAGAGTCGACACAGCAAAGCGCCTATCGGCAATTGCTGAAAAATGAACTATCATGAGGCTCCTGTTCGAGTTTCACGATTGAAGGCATCTTATGGTTGGTGTGATTTGTACAAACCTTCAAATCCTTGCGACTTCGACAAAGGTACAACAGCTGTCTCGGCGCCTTTGCGCCTTAGCGGTGGCTTTTTAAAGCCACCGCTTTGCTGCGGCAATGCCGCGCCGGGAGATTCGTTGCAGTATTTTGAGCGAGGTCTATGACCAGCCCAATGTTTGCTTTCCCGGGCCTCGATCTCACGGCGACCGATCCTGGCCTCGAGCCTCTGGCGGCGTGTTCGGATGGATTTTTTCGTACCGGCAAGAATGGGGTCGTGGCCGTTGCCGGGACGCGTGACCGAAAGGTCGAGTTCATCGCCTTCGAGGATAGGACGCTCGCCTACGTGAAGTCCGGTATGGGGTATCCTGCTTATTATCCCGTCCATCCGGTCAGGCTGGATAAACCTGTCCATGCGGTTCTGATGGACCTTGACGGGACGAGCGTCAGAAGCGAGCAGTTCTGGATATGGATGATTCAGCAAACCACAGGAACCCTCCTCGGTAAGGCGGCCTTTGAGCTCGAAGAAGCGGACCTCCCCTTTGTGTCCGGTCACAGCGTGTCTGAGCATCTCCAGTACTGCCTTGCCAAATACTGTCCGGAACGAAATGTCGAGGAGGCACGAGCGATCTATTACGAGCACGTTCATCGCGAAATGCGTGCGATCATAGATGGTCTCGGGAGAACGGATGCGTTCGTCCCCTCACCGGGTCTGAAAGAGTTCCTGACGGCACTCAAGCAGATGAAGATAAAAATCGGTCTCGTCACATCCGGTCTCTGGGAGAAGGCGTGGCCGGAGATCCTGTCGGCATTCCGCGCTCTGAAGATGGGAGACCCGAGGGCTTTTTATGACGCAATCATCACTGCCGGGCATCCGTTGAGACAGGGGGAAACCGGCACCTTGGGGGAGCTGTCTCCCAAGCCACACCCGTGGCTTTATGCCGAAGTTGCCAGGGTCGGACTCGGGGTGAACCCGGAAAGGCGTCATCATGTGATTGGGATCGAGGACAGCGGTGCGGGCATCTGTTCCATCCGTCTCGCCGGCTTTAGTGCAATCGGAATGAGTGGCGGAAACATCGCTGAGAGCGGCACCCTGGGCCTCTGCAGCCATTTATGCAGCAGTCTGGGCGAGGTGCTGGACATAATCCGGTAGCCCTTAGGGTTCGCTCGAGAATAACTTCACATTCTGCTGCGGGCCGCAGCCCAAAGGGGTGCGGCGGCGGGCGGGCATCTGCTTCGTTGCCGCTCCTCGACGATATACACCGAAATCGCCTGGGTCGCGGCGCCTCGCATCTGCGCGCCCCAGGAGCGCCGCAGGCGCGACAGTGCTCGCGCCAGAATGTGAATTTATTCTTGAGCGAGCCCTTAGACAAGTTTCCCGCTATTTGTCGCGAATGAACTCGTAGATGTTTAGGTAATGCATCCCGGGTTGTGCCCACGAGTAATCGCAGCGCATCCCGTTGATCATGAGTTCCCGGAAATTCTGCGGATAGGAATACCACAATCCAATCGCACGCCGCAGCGCCGACTCGATTCCCTGTGCATTGAAGTCGTTGAAAACGTAGCCGTTCCTTTCGTGATAGGGCCTTGACGCGTAATTCGCATCGAACACCGTATCTATCAACCCCCCTGTGGCCCGAACAATGGGGACTGTTCCGTATTTCAGTCCAATCATCTGGGTGAGACCACAAGGCTCGAACAGGCTTGGGACGATGATCATGTCGGCGCCGGCATAGATCAGGTGGGAGAGTTCCTCGTTGAAGCTCAGTTCGATGTGACAGTCGGGATTGTCATTGAGCTGTCGCTTTATCTCCCAGAAGTGGGCAGCGATCCTCCCATCCGGGCTCGTTCCAAGGAGCACGAACTGGCAACCGTGCCGGATGCAATAGTGTATTGTGTGCGTAATGAGAGGTACGCCCTTCTGGTTGTCCAGGCGTCCGATATAACACAAGATCGGCTTGAATCCGTCCCGAAGCCAGAACCTCTGGCGCAGTGCCGCCTTGTTCTCGTACTTGCTTTCGGCTGAGCCGAGCCCGAACTTCTGTGGAAGGTAATGATCGATCTCCGGATTCCACACATCGTAGTCGACACCATTGAGGATTCCGCCGACTTTTCTTTGGTGGATGTGGAGAGTGTGTCCCAGCCCATGGCTCTGGCTGGTATTCATGATTTCCCACGCGTAACGTGGGGAGACTGTGGTGACGAAATTTGAATAGACGATACCGCCCTTCATCAGGTTCAGCGCTGCACGGTTGAAATTGTCCTGAAGCCGGTCCTGATGGAAGAAATGACCATGCCGGTTCAAGCCTGTCGCCCGGAGTATGTGTTCCCGTGTCACCCCCTGGTGATGCAGGTTATGAAGGGTGTAACAGACACGCGAGTGAGTCATGCCGAGATGTTGGTAGATCTCGAAGAGCAGCACCGGCACCAGGCCGGTCTGCCAATCGTGACAATGAATGACATCCGGATGCCTGTTGGTCTTGAGCATGAACTCCAGCGCCGCCCTGCAGAAGAAGGCGAAGCGCTGGTCGTCATCTCCGCAGCCGTAAAACAAATGCCGGTGAAAGAAATTGTGCTCGGAATGCGGTTCGATAAAAAAGCCCTTGCGCCCGTGAATGAGGCCGGCATACACGCTGCAATGAACGGCGTTCTGATACCAGGGCACCCACAGATCCATATTGGTCAGCTGCAGATCCTGAATCTGGTCATAGCGCATGCAGTCGTATTTGGGCAGGATGATCTCAACGAAGTTACCCCTGATCTCCAGTTCCCGGCTCAATCCGAACACTACGTCGCCCAAGCCGCCTACCTTGGCCACGGGCGCGCACTCGGACGAGACCATCACGACGTACATCTTATCTGTCCCGGATTGCCTGAATATTGCGGGCGGAATCCCAAAAAGAAGCCGCCACGAATTACCCGAATTTCACGAATAATTTATACCTTTAATCTTTCGGGTAATTCGTGAAATTTGTGGCAAATTTTCTCCAGGGAGGGAAACGATGAACGGAAATGTGACACACGCGCTGGGGCTGCATATGCACCAGCCGCCGGGCAATCTAAGGCTGCTTATCGAAACGAACGAGTGGGAAGCTCAGCAGATCATTCGCTGCTACGAACGTGCAGCTCGCTATGCGCATCAGTTGAAAGACGTGGCCTTTTATCACGTCGGGTTCTCTGGAGTACTGCTGGAGCAGTTTCTGGATCCACGCATGGTTGATCTCTACCGCCGGTTTGTCGATATCCCCGCCATGCTGGAAAGTTATCGAACTGCGCAAAACATCGAGTTGATAGGAATGGGATATTACCATCCGATTTTCCCGCTTATCCCGCAGGAGGACTGGGATGAGCAGTTGGCGTCGGGGCGACAGCTGCTAAAGGAAGTATTTTGCCGCGCACCGCGGGGATTTTGGCCGCCGGAGATGGCATTCTGCATGGAAATGATTCCGGCACTGGTGCGAGCGGGTTACGAGTATGTCGTCGTTGATGGTGTGCATGTGCGCGCCAAGGGCGGCGGGAAGACGGATATATATCAACCTTATTGCGCGACCTATGGCGGGAAGTCGATTACGGTTATTCCCCGGGATCGAGATATCTCAAATGCGCAGGAGAGTGGCCTGGATCCGTCCTGGTTTGCCAACGAAATCAGGCACAAGGTTGCCAACTCGCCGCATCCGCAGGCTCCACGACTGATCACGACCTGGTCGGACGGAGAAAACGGGGGCTGGTTCCGGCAGATGGCGGAGGAAGCCGGATTCTTTGGTCATTTTTTCACTCCCTACATGAACCAGGTGCGGTCGGGTCAGTCGGCCACTCGAACCGTTCTGCTCTCCGATTACCTGCAATCGCACTCCGCCACCGAGGAAGCCTCCGTACAGACAGGGGCATGGAATATCGGCAGCGCCTGCGGCGTCGATTTTCGACAATGGGCGGGCTCTGAGTCTCAGCGGCAGGCGTTGAAGAAAATCGTCGAGGTGAGCAGCCGCTATTGGAAGGTGAAACACTCGGAAAACCGCCTGCCGAGTGAGGCGGAGAATGCGCTAAAGCAGGCGCGGCACTGGATCCTGGAGGGGGAGACCAGCTGTTTTCTGTTCTGGGGCGACGCCTGGGTGCCCAAACTTTACGAACGCACGCGGGAGGCGGAGAAACTTCTGGCCTTAGTCGAGAACCATATAGCCGGGGTCAGATCGTGAAAACCTCGTCAGAGTTCGCTGCGAACTATATGCCTGGGTGTCAAGTGGGTCCGGACTTTGAAGCCCGGACCCGCTCATTAACCACGGACAGGAACTTTGCTGCGAAATGCTCGTGAGAAATGTGGGCCAGACGCTTACTCGAGGAGTTGAGAGTCCACGAAATGAGACTTTCAAGACCTGACACCCCAGATGTTTTCCAGTGCACGCCTTGCGGCAGCCATCCGCACGGGCTCCTTCACCAGGCGCGAGCGCCACAGGAGGTTGTGCGGCGTAACCGTCGCGGCGACGAACTCCACTACCTCCGTTTCATAACCCGCGGCTTCGAGCCGCCAGGTGCGTTCAGTATCGACCAACGCCTGTATGAACCTGCGGCGCACCGGTGCGTGGCGTGGGATTCCCTGGTGATCCGCTTGTTCATCCGCCATGGCTGCGGAGGGAATCGAGGAATTCGTGCAGCAGGGAACAAGAAGGAGCATGCGCGCTTGGCTTGAAATGGTCCGCTCAATGATTGCGTCAGCCGCCTGTCCGCAGGCATGCAACGC
Source organism: Acidobacteriota bacterium (assembly GCA_035631775.1). Classification (GTDB taxonomy): domain Bacteria; phylum Acidobacteriota; class UBA6911; order UBA6911; family UBA6911; genus DASQID01. The sequence goes on along the minus strand of DASQID010000303.1, from coordinate 771 downwards.
AGCCACTATTGAGGGACGTTCCGGCCAGATGTCCGGATCGGCCACGCTTCCAGTCCGGCACTCAATGGATATCGCAGTTTGCAGACGCTCGGCGGCCTGCCGGCTGAGCGCCGCGCGTCGTGGCTCCCGTTCAATGGCAACGACGGATGCCGGGCGACTCATGGGTTCCAGCAGGAGTTTGGCAGCGAGTAGACCTACGTACGACTTGCCGGCAGCCGCATCAACGAGTGTGAGGTGGGACCTGCTCCTGAACCTGCGCACGGCCCGCTCAATTTCAACCAGCATGGCTGTCACTTCTATCGCTTTTCGGCGATCCTCATCCCGCAGGCCTGCGCCCTCCGCCGCCACATAAAGACGGTCGAGCCATCGCTCAATCTCGGAAACGATAATTTCCGTCATCGGTTACTCCAAAATCAGCCACGAATCTCAGGAAGGATTGAATGCACCGGGCCAAGGAAGATTATAATCAATTAATCGAGGGAGGATTGCATGAACAGATTCAGTCTGACCTTTGGTTTCCTCGTGATCGCCGGATCGGTTTGTGTCGCCCAGGAAAACCCAAACTTTCTGACCCCGAATGAAAAGGCAGGTGGCTGGCGACTGCTTTTTAACGGCACTACCTTCGACGGTTGGCGCGGCTATCGCATGGCCGGTGTTCCAGAATCCGGATGGGCAATAGAAAACGGCTTGCTCAAAACCGTGCCCAGGGCGAAGGGACGCGAATTGATCACGGTGGATAAGTTCAACGATTTCGAGCTGAGCTGGGAGTGG
>DASQID010000302.1:0-7971 GCA_035631775.1 Acidobacteriota bacterium | reverse complement strand
TGCGACCTCGAGGACGATCAGCGGCCCGGTAGTCACAAAGCTCCTGCCCTCACGTATGGCCCTTGCGGCTCCAGCGAGGCTGAACGGTTCGCCAGTCTTGGTATATATCCTTACGGCGCCCGGCACGCCTCCTCCGGGATTGTCAAAGGTGGCATCGGAAGAACCGGTGGCAGCAATGTGATAGCCTTTGTCGAGGAGCATGAACCAGAGTTTTTGCGCGCAATCATTTGCCTCGCCTTCGTGCGGCTGCATCAGAATGTCGATCGCATCATAGGTGGGGCCTGCAACGGTATCAAACGGTAGCTCCGCCGCCATATTGGAGACGAATTTACGTTCCTCCACCGGGTAAATCCCGGTACCTCCCCATTTCCCCCACCACCACCGGCAGGGATGGCTGTAGCTGACAATGCCTCCGAGTTCGTGAATCAGGGCGTGACTGTCGAAGTTGGGCGAAGGTTCCTTCGCGCTTTCGTAGTCGTGCGCGCTCAAATCCATCAGTTCCTGGATGGCGTCATCCCCTCGGTCTGTACGCCCGCGCATGCCTACGGTCCACCCGTGCCCGAGGCACTTCGACACGTCGCCTCTCCAGTAGTTCTTCGGCGCCTCGAGATTCCAGGTCAGCAGAAAGTCAGGCGTACTCGATCGCTCGCAGGCTTGCCCGAGGGCCTCTGGCGTCTCTGTGGGAACGTTCCAGTGCTGCGCGAGAGCCAGGTAGTCCAGACCCTCCGCGCGCGCAGCCAGCGCGGCATACTCAAAATCCACCACGATCTTACGTTCTCCGTGGATCATGTGGTCATGGTTGTCGCCGACATACCAGCCCTCCCGGCGCAGCGGGGAGCGCCGCCGCAGCGCGATGTCGAGTCGATACCTCTCGCCTGGCTGCAACTGGACCTTGCGCTCAATCGCGATGAAGTCGAATCCCCGGCTGATCTTTATGTCGACCTCTCCAGGCGGCACGGTTTGGACGAATTCGCCGGCAGACCGGAAACCGGCCCGGAAGCTCTCGTGGTCTGTAATCAATTGCCCATCGCCCGATCGGATAGCCACTGTGCAGGGCACGATCCGGCCGGTGCCGGCATCCACTACTCGTCCGACTATGGTTGCAGAAGGAGTTCCCGCGGGCGCGGCTGAAACAGCCTGAAGGACAACCCAGAGTATTAGCACCGGAACCATCATTGTCCCAGTCTAACCCAGATTGCGCAAAGGCGCTTATTAATAGGACAGTGCAAACCCGCATTTCTCTGGAGCGATTGCAGGGGAATTCATGAAGAGGAGCGACTGTACTCCGGCTTTGACCGGGCCTTGCATAACTCGTGTGCGGACGGGTCAGTGATCAGGTCACTGACCCGTCGCCAGAAGGATCAGGCGAACGCGGCGTCAAAATTGAGAATGAGAATTTTTGAACCACGACGAGAAATTGCACAGGCTTCGTCGGCCTGCTCATGAATGAGTCACGCTAAGGGATGAGCATTATCGGGGCCTGCCAGAAGGCGGCCTTTTGACCACTCGGACTCAACACGGTCACCTGACAGTTGTATTCGCCGGGAGGAAGATTGCCGAGCGAGAGGCTGAATCGCAGAGGCACCGCTTTGGATCCGTGATCCGGCGCGTCCGTCACCGCAAGCGGCGCAGTCTCGAACGCCTTGATCTGGCCGCGATAGAATGTCACGAAAGCAACCAATGGCTGAGGAAGGGGCGCGCGATTGTAGGCCTGAAGATACACAAACATGTCACGAGCCTTGCTGAATACGCGGGTCACACTAGGAATCAACTTCTGCCCGTCCTGCACCAGCGGATTGACAGCTTCTATCTTCTCCCTGTCTTTTTCCTTCGCCGCATTGTACAGCGCGTCCCGCAGGTCAATGCGCTGGCTGCTCAAGACCACTGAACTTATCGGGATCCGCCTCTCTTCTTTCATCAGGTTGGGAATGGCAAAGTCAGTTTGGTACGTGCCTATCCTGCCGGTCTCGGCGTCCCGGGCCAGGAACTTGATCTTGTACTTGCCCGGAAGCAGAGTGAATCCGGTGTCGTACTGTACCGGACGCTTCGCGAGCTCTGCCGCGGTCGCGTCGCTCAGCTTGACATCGACTTTGTCGCGCACGTTCTGAATCGTCGTGCCATAGTCATCCTTTACCTCGCCGATAAAATCGATGCGCGTGTGCTCATAACCGCCGCGGCGGGCAAGCGCCAGCTCCCGTCCGGGAATCTTCACAATGAGAGGCACGAAATACTCGGCACGGTTCAGCTGGAAGTAATCGATTTCCATCGCAATGGTCAATTCCGTGATCGGATCCCCCAGCATCAGCGCTTCCTCGAGCTGTCTCTCCTTGTCGGCGGCCGTGAACTTGCTGAACTGCTTGCCGGCATAATAGCCCTGGCGATAACTCAGGCTGGCCGACAGCCCTCCGCTGAGTGAAATCTTGATGCGGCGGAACCTTCCATCCTGGGCTTCGTTGCTGGTGTAATAACCGAGTATGTAGTAGCTGGAGACGGATTTCTGCGCCTGGACGATTCCCGCCGACAAGTCGTTGCTGTCGAGCAGCGCTTTACCCCCGGTATCTGCCGCCATCGTCCAGAGAGTGTCTTGCGACCGCTGATAACTCGTCATCACAGCCGCGCCGGAGGCGCCTGTGTACATCCCGACTCCGCCCGGGGATCCTCTGGTGGCGTCGCCGAGAGGGGCCTGTGCCTGCAGGCCGCGCGCATCGATGGGCCAAAAGGACACCCCCGCGCGGATTGCCGCGTTGATCGTGGCCTGCAGCTGCGCCTGGTTATCAACGCCGTTCAGCCTGAGGCCGCTGGCAAAGTAAATGAGCAATTTCTTCTCACTCAGCGTTCCGAGCATCTTAGCGGCGGTCTGCAGCGCGGACAGCTGTCGATCCGTGTTGAAGATGTTGAACTCACTGTCATCCTGGCCGAAAGCGGCTCCCGTATCGGAAGCGGTGGCATCGTCGGGGTTCTCCGGGAGGTCCTCGTTTTCCCCGACAATCATGGTCTCGATCGTACTCAGCAGTTGATCGCGGTCCGACTTGAAATCTTCCAAAACCCTGACCGCGCCGCCGGAGAACGAGAGGATCGCCACCAGATCCGAGGACGTCATCTGGGTCCGGATGAAACTCTTAGCCGAGTTCAGCGCGCGCAATTGGTCCGGCGGCGGCATTGCAGTCAGGTCGAAATACAGCGCCAGCAGGCGGCGATCGTTATACCGAACGCTTCCCGGCGCCTCCGGCGAGATCTGGGTTCGAGGGAGCTTGTCCAGCAGTTTCGGCCGGCCCGGCTCCGGCAATGGCGCGGTCTCAGGGACCTCGGGCAACTTCTCGAATTCGAAAATACTGATTTTCTGCGGAGCCCCGTCCTCTGTTACAGTGAAATCCTTGGCGGCCAAACCTTCGATCGCCCTTCCCGTCTTATCCTTCACGACCACCGTCTCCACGACGAGTTGGGTGGCAGCACGAAACGTGACCTGACCGCCGCCTGAAACAGGCGCATTTTGTCCGACCTGCTGGGCCGCAGCAGCGAGCGCGCAGAGAAGGATGGAAATCATCAGCCTCATGTCTTAGTCCGAATGTTTCCCTGATCGATTCACGGCTTCAAATCCTTGCCACTTCGACAAGCTCTTTCGCCCCTGCCGGGGCTCGACATTATGCAATATCCTATCCGGGGGCTTGCGCCCCCGGCTACTTGCTCTGGCCCCTCCGGGGCCTGAGCGATGGACAATCCGTCGAGTTTCGCGACATATACCAATTCGTGAGATTTGTGGCAGATTCTTCATTCCCCTGATTAAAACCTCGCACGCAGGGTAGTCTGCACAACTCGCATCGGATTGGCGGCCATCGGAAGGCCGAACTGGGTGCTGGTCACGGTCGTATTCCAACCAGGAAACGTGACGTGGTTGAGCGCGTTTGCTGAATCCACCCGCAGATCGACAAGAAAACGGTCTTTCACACGGAATGTGCGTCCCATCGATGCATTCATCACAAACTGAGCCGGGCCGATAATAGAATTCCTCCCGGCATTCCCCCATTTCCCCTGAGCCGGAGCAGTATAAGCCGCCGGATTCAGGTAGTAACCACCGGTGGCGGCATAAATCGACGCTTCGGTACGAGCCGGGCGTATGCTTCCGGTCACGCCGGTTCCGTGTACTGCGGCAAGATATACCGGTGTCAGCGGAAATCCGCTGCCGGCTGTAATCTTCGTTGTGAGTGTCCATTCCTTGAGGAGCCGGCCCCGCCACCCGCCGGCGAGCGCGCCCCCGCCGACGCCCATGCCCGTGGTGTACTGCACCTGCAGGTTCATCAGGTGGCGCTGGTCGAAACTCGAGAGTGCCCGTTCTGCTTCGAGCTCCAGCCAGTTCTGCGCGATCACGGATGTTCCCTGGCCTCGCCCGCCGAGAGCGGCATCATCGATCGATTTGGCATAAACATATTGGAGTGTCGCGGCAATCCCGCTGCGCAACCTGCGGCGCAACTGCACTTGTCCAGCCTCGCGGCTGGAACTCCCGTTCGAGGTGAGGTACGCAAAGCCCGTCGGACACAGGGGACAGGGATTTGCCGCTCCGATTGGATATGTGTTGGGCAGGAATTGCTGTGTTCCGCCGGTTCCTTTAGTCCCCAGATAGGTGGCGGTCATGACCAATGCGAAGGGCAAATCTCTCTGGATCGATATTTGCCAATTCTGTGCATACCCGACACGAAAGCTCGGATCGACCGCAAAGGTATTGGCAACGATCGCCGGAGTGCCGATAAATCCGTTCGCCAGCGTGAATGGATTGGAGGCACTGTTTTGCACACTAAGGCTCTTCGAGAGCGGGAATTGCTGCGCCATCTGCGTCGCGATCGTTGTGTAGACTGAAGTATTGTAGTAGACGCCGTATCCGGCGCGGATGATCATCGATGAAGCGGGAAACGGGCGCCACGAGATTCCCGCGCGGGGCTGGAAGGCACGCTTGTCGGGCCGAATCAGTGAGTCCGGATAGCTCTGCCCTGTCAGCGCGCCGGTCGGATTGAATGCTACCACCGGCGCGACCGCCGCAAAGCCGGGCGCGATGTCCAGGTTCACCAGCCGGCCATAGAGCTCCGTTATGGGAGAACCATACTCCCAGCGAATCCCCGCGTTAACCGTGAGCCCCGGGTTGATGCGCCAGTCGTCCGAGACGTAAGCATCGTAGGATGATGCCCGAAAGTATTTGTCGGCATTGCCGAAGGCTATGGAACTGGTGTCCGGCACTCCCAGGAGGAAGTCGGCGAAATCGGAGCCGGAGCCCGCCAGGGGCAAGCCGTTCACGCTGGCTTGCGTAGCCGCTCCGGTAAAAGTGAAAGTGCCTCGTGGATCCTGTTGTGAGAGATAGTTGAATTGCTGTCTGCGGAAATCGCCTCCGAAGGTGAGGTTGTGGCGGCCGCGGCCCCAAAACATGTCGAACGAGAACCCGCTCGTCTGATTGCGATTGAAGGCGGGCCGTCCATCGGAGAGCGACGTTGTGCCACCAGAGAAGATAAGAGCCGGAGGTCCCCAGTTTAGAGGATCCTGGTTATTGCCGAGAATCCCTGCCTCGCCGGAAACATTGCGTCGATCGGCAAAGAACGGATTGCTCCGCGTTACGGCCCTGCTGTAGTGGTAACCGAGGTTGACGAGGGTGCGCATCGAGAAGCTGTGCCGCAGGTTGAGGTTGGTGTCGAGTCCTGACGAATCCGTCGTATCCAGAAATCCGAATAGACTTGGATCGTCCGTACGGGTGCTTTGATAATAAAAGTTGCCGAAGAGGTGATTGTTGCGGCTCAGGGCCTTATTGATGTGCGATTGGAGACTGTCCTGATGCGTAACACCGACGGTCGAGACCTGATAGTTATAGCGGGTGCCGCCGGGGTAGTTCGGAAGCGGATAGAAACTCAATAGTGCCTTAGCCTGAGGACTGATCCGGCTTGACGGGATTGCATTACCGGGGAACTTCATTCCAGTCGAAGGATCAATAATCCGAACGGGCTGACCGAGCGCATTCAGTGCTTGCGAGAGATCCCCATCGCGTTCCGCCTGAGTCGGCATCAAGCCGGGCCGCGTCGTGACGTCGCGGTTTCGCGTCCACTGGTAGTTGACGAAAATGTTGGGGCCATTCTTCAACACGTGGGGGATCTTCAGCGGGCCGCCGAAGGACAGCACTCCTGTCAACCGGTTATAGACGGGTTTGGCGGTGTTCTGACCCGTAAATGAAAAGGGCCGGGCATCGAGAGCGGAATTGTCCACAATCAGGCCGAGGTTGCCGTTGTACAGCGACCCCGGTCCTTTGCGGAAGTTGCCGAATGCCGGGAACAATCCAAAAGGAGAACTGGCCGAATTGTTCATGCTCCCATTGATCAGGAGGCCGTCAGAGGCACGCTGGGCAAGGTCGTCCGCGCTTTGCCCCTCGAACGCCCGAGGTTCGCGCTCAGGCGCACCTGGGACGCCGGATTCGTTTGGAGCCGAGGGATTCAGGTCCGCACGTTGAAAGCTGTCCTGCCTGCCTGTTGCCTGGCGTGCCGCAGGTTCAGACTCTGAATCGCGAGATCCCTTTTGCAGAGGAGCTCTTTGCTGGGCTGGAACTGCGCTGTTCAGGTTACCGGATTGCGCCGGTGCTGCAGATGGAGTTTTCGAAGATGCCTGCGATCTCGCTTCGGCGTTGATTGCGCTCAGGGGAAGTAATGTCAATTCCCACTCCGCACCCGGCAAACCAGCCGTGATGTTTACCTCCCGTTTCTCCGTCGCGAAGCAGAGCATCTCAACCTGGATTGTCCAAATTCCATTCGGAAGGTCGGTGAAGGCATAATTGCCCAGAGGATCGGTGATGGTAACGAATCGGTGCTCACTCGCTTGCACTAACGGTTATTCGCCCGGTTATTCCATGTTATTCCGATGCCCATCTTCTGCCGTGCCGGCGTTGAATTTAGGCACGCTGAGCTCAGAACTCCGCATGCCATCCCCGATCCTGTGCCGCCAATTGTCCCTCTCACATCCCGTGGTGCGAGCACAGAAATCCTGCCAACCTGCTGACAAAAAAGGGGTCTTAACGGCCGGCTTAACAGCAATAGCCTTGTTGCAAGGGCCGGATCAGCCTCACATATGAGAGCGGACGATTTTACAAATCCGGGAAGTCAGATGCGCGATCGGTCAGCCCAAGGCGGGAACCCTGCAACCCTGGTTCTCGCTATCATCTTCAAAGGAGTCTATTCAGATCAACAGTGTCCATCCAGTCAGCACGGCAAAAGGCGGAAGTCTATGAAAAGCGCAACGGCGGTATTGATTGCAGGTCTTGCTTTGTCGGCATTGGTGCTCTGTCCACCAAGGATGGTGGCCCAAGGATTGTTCGGGACAATCGGCGGCACGGTCACTGATCCCAGCGGCGCGGTGATTCCGGGTGCGACCGTGAGAGTGACCAACATCAACACGAACGCCACCACAATCCTGGCGACGAACAGTGCCGGCGTATACAGTGCGACGAATCTCAATCCCGGTTCTTATAACATTGAGGCGGAATCCCCGGGTTTCAAAAAGGCGGTCGCCAGGAACATCGTTCTCGAAGTCAACGCGCTGCTGAAGATCGACCTGACGCTGGCAGTCGGAGAGACTTCGGAAGTCGTCGAGATCACATCCGAAGCTCCTCTACTCCAGACGCAGCAATCCTCAGCCGGTCAAACCGTTAATCAGAAGCAACTCGAAGACTTGCCGGTCCAGTCCGGCATGGGGCGCTCTTTCTACAGCCTGGTCTCATTGGCGGCGGGAGTTACCCAACAGGTAGGCCAAGGCTATGATCTGGACAACATGCGCATCAACGGCGGGCGCCCGCGCATGGACGATTATCTCCTCGACGGCACAAGCGTCCAACAGCCGGTATGGGGTGGTCCGGCCGTTACGCCGTCCGTAGACTCCGTTCAGGAACTTCGTGTGGAGACCAACAGCTTCTCTGCGGAATACGGGAAGGTGAGCGGAGGTGTCATTTCAGCG
>DASQID010000301.1:0-23496 GCA_035631775.1 Acidobacteriota bacterium | reverse complement strand
GCCTGCGTCTTCAAAACGCGGAGCAGCGTTTACCCAATCGTTCGGCCACCCGTGAAACACCACTTCCTTGAGCAGCTTTTCTCTAAGACGTTTTGATTCGTCAGTCCACTTCTCCGGCGAAGTCGCGCTCGGTGGCTTGTGGACATTGCTCAAGATGTATTGTTTCAGCTGAAATAGGGCGGCAGCCGGCGGAAGGATTTCCTCCTTCAGGATCGGCTGGACCTGATCGACTTCCGTTTGAGCGTACAAACCGGTGACGGTCAGAATCACAGGCAGCATGATCAACCTGGCGATGCAGGCTTCAGTCATCGTCCGGCGCATATGGCAACCTCCAGTGTCCACTTCAACAGGAACCGCCACGAATTACATCAATTTCACAGCCTCTCAGGAAGCCAGGACGGCATCTGCCTCAACTTCCACAAACGCCGCGGGATCCGCCAAAGCTGAGACCTCGACCATCGTCGTCGCCGGACGCACGTCGCCGAACACTTCTGCATGAACTCGGCCGATCTCTTCCCAGAGTGCGATGTCCGTGACGTACATCCGAGTGCGGAATATGTCGGTACGGGCCGCACCAAGTGCTTCCACAGCCGCAATCACGATCGCGAGGGCCTGCCGCATCTGCGCCGCGGCAGTGGGAGGACAGCTGCCGTCGGGATTCAGGCCGATTGTACCGGTAACCGCGATCCAGTTGCCGGCCCGCACCGCCCTGCTGTATCCGATTACGGGCTCCCAACGTGTTGCCGTAGACACAACCCGCCGCCCCGCCGCAGTGCCTACCCTCATCACTCTATTCATGTTATGCCTCTTCTTTGAGTCTTCGATGCATGAAAAACGGTGGCAGGCTCCGAATTTCCATCGGGAAATTCGGTGCCTGTCACCGTTTTTCACCCGCAACAGTCATTCCTGCGGTCACCGCGCGCGGAAAACGATTTCGATGTCGGTCTGCACATCGACGGGCGCGCCATTGAGCATCCCGGGTTTGAACTTCCAATTCCTGGTTATCGTGTTGAGCGCCGCTTCATCAAGGCCATAGCCCAGCTTGCGGATGACCTTTGCGCTACCCAGGCTTCCATTCTTTCTCACTACGGCCTGAATGGCCACTACTCCCGCGATGCGTGCCTTCCGTGCTTCGTCCGTATAATCGGGTGTAGGCCGGGTGATCAGCACGGGCGCGGTCACCCCGTCGCCGACCCTGTAAGACACATTACAGCCTGCAGTCGTTCCACCTGCGCCGGCACCGGCGTTGCCCGGACCAGTCGCAGCAACCTCAGGTAGGGCCTCCGCGGGGCCAGAGTCTGAACCACGCTCGGATCCGATTCCCACTTTTGTTTCCGGTGTGCTCCATTCGATTCGCCGGGATTCCTCCAGAGTCAATAATTCAAAACAGTTGGTGGTCTGGCGATATGTGGCCTCGAGTCTGCTCCGATATGGCTTGAGTGACTCCTCTATAGGGGCCGGAAGGTTGTCCTGCCAGGCAACCCTGTCCAGGCTCCGGTCGAGACGATCTATTTCCTGTTTCACCTTGACTCGCCAGTCCTTCAGCTCAGAACCGCCCAACCCCTGGAGCTGGTTCTCCAACATGCGCGTAATGAGACGACGATATTGCCCTCGGATAGCCTCAGGGGTGAAGTCGCCGGAAGCGCCGGGATGCTCCCGATTCCGCTGGCGTAGCCTGGCAAGAAATGGCGGTCCCTCTTCCGGCAAGTGGCCAAGCCAGGAGTGATAGGAGATTGAGTAGATGTAGGCATATTCACCCAACCCCATATGTTTGTCCAGAAGTGCCCGGTTGCGCCGATCCATGTATTCGCCGATCGGAGCGATCAGACTGCTCAGCTCGTTCAATGTTCGGAGGACTTCACCGAAAGACTGCCTCCTTTGCTTGAGGCGATCAAAATCCACATTGGCCAGCGCCCCGTCCAGGTGGTCCTGTGCGTTCCTGAGCGAATCACGGACAGCAAGGAATTTTTCCATTCGTTCGCGGTCGATTGCTCCGTCAGGTGCCGGAACAAAAGTCTCCACGGCACCGAGAGCGGCAACGATCTCCTTGCGGCTGTCCGAAGCCTCCTGCAGCGGACGAATCTTATCCCTTACAAACACGACGGCACCGCCCACCAGAAGGACGATCACAATGACGAGTGCTGCGCAGCCCGTTCCACAGCCGATGAGCCATTTCTGGGATGTAGAATCCATGATCACACCTAGGTTGATTCGAAACATGCAGCGAACTGCCGCGAATCATACGAAACCCTCGGAATAGTCTATTCCTTAACACTCTGTTTATTCGTGAAATTCGTGGCAGGTTCCCGCTTTCAGCTCACGAGGGAGGACTTCATCCTCTCGAGCGCTTCAAGGAGTGTCGAGCGGGGGCATCCGAAATTGAGCCGCACGAACCCCTCGCCGCCTCTGCCGAAGCGCGCGCCGTCCGACAGGGCGACCTTTGCCTTATCGAGAAAGTGCCGATAGGGGCCCGCGGAAATAGCACTCTTTCGGCAATCAATCCATGCCAGATATGTGGCCTCAGGACATACTGCTTCGATGCCGGGCATTTCCCGGCGAATGAACTGCACCACCAATTCCCGGTTTGCCTCGAGGTACTGCAGGATTTGATCGAGCCATTCCTGGCCGTCTCTGTAGGCTGCGAGCGCGGCCGCCATTCCGAGGGCATTGACTTCAGGAAAGTACGCAGTCTCACCTCCCAGGATCTTCCCACGCAGTTCACGATCGGGGATCACAGCAAAGGAACAGTGCAGGCCGGCAATATTGTATGTCTTGCTCGGCGCCATCAATGTGATCGAGCGCCGCGCAACTTCAGAGCCGAGCGATGCGATCGGGACATGTTGCAGTCCTTCAAAGACAAGGTCGCAATGGATTTCGTCGGAACATATTATAGCGCCTCTTCGAAGACAGACTTCAGCGAGTCCCTCCAGTTCCTTGCGCCCAAACACGCGACCCACAGGATTATGGGGGTTGCAAAGGATGAACAGGCGCGTGCGTTCAGTGGCGGCGTGGTCAAAGGCAGCGAGGTCGATTTCATAGCGCCCCTCCGCTGTCCGCGCCAATTCCGACTCCTGTCGTATCATTCCGTGAAGTGCCGGTGCCGCAAGAATCGGCGGGTAAACCGGCGGTTGGACCAGGACGCCATCTCCAGGAGATCCCGATATCTGGCAGGCGCGATTGAATCCGAGCACGACACCCGGTTGAAAGACGATCGATTCCGGACTCACGCGCCAGCCATACAGGCGCGCCAACCGGGCAACGATCACCTCGCGCAATTCGGGCGGTTCCCTGCTATACCCGTATATTCCATGCTCGACCCGGGCGCGCAGTACATCAATGACCGGTTGCGGCACCCTGAAATCCATATCTGCTGTCCATAGCGGCAGGACGTCGCCAGCATAATAATTCCACTTGGAGCTGTCGGAGTTTCTCCGGTCAATCACGCGATCAAAGTCATAGTTCATGCCGAGTCCTCAGAAAACGCATCATAAACATACCTGACACTCAGATGGTATAAAATCAGAGGTGAACCACAGACCAGCGACTTGGCCGTTTCACTGTGACAAGTCTCTGCGCAACATCATTGCGTTCTATCGCCAATCGCCGCGAGGCTGCCGATGACTGAGGATTCTGCCGAATCGGTGCGCAAAACGGTGGAGGCGATCTACCACTCCGACTCGCGGCGCATTCTCGCCACGCTTATCCGGCTGCTCGGCGACTTCGACCTTGCAGAAGAGGCGCTGCATGAAGCCTTCGCGGCAGCAGTAGAACAATGGCCAAGGGATGGGATACCAGCCAAAACCCGGGCGTGGCTGATATCCGCTGGTCGCTTCAAGGCCATCGACAGCATGCGTCGGCGCTCCCGCTTCACCCTGTCCGTCGAGGAACTCGGGGCAAAGCTCGACGACGACCTGTATGTCACTCCGCAACCCGTCGGCGAGGACATCGATGACGACCGGCTTCGACTGATCTTCACGTGCTGCCACCCGGCTTTGCCGCCGGACGCCCGGATGGCGTTGACGTTGCGTGAAGTGTGCGGGCTCACAACCGAGGACATCGCGCGCGCCTTTCTCACCACGCCATCCACCCTGGCGCAGCGCATCGTGCGTGCCAAGGCCAAGATCCGCGACGCAAAGATTCCTTATCAGGTGCCGGCTCCGGCCGAGTTGCCCGATAGGTTGGATGCAGTGCTCCGCGTGATCTACTTGGTGTTCAACGAGGGCTACTCTGCGTCATCGGGCGCCTCGCTTACGCGACCCGACCTCTCGGGAGAGGCAATCCGTCTGGGCCGCCTCCTCATGGAACTGTTGCCGGAACCGGAGGTGGCGGGGTTGCTGGCTTTGATGCTGCTGCAGGAATCGCGGCGCGTCGCCCGCACTTCATCTTCGGGCGAACTGATCCTGCTGAACGACCAGGATCGCTCACTTTGGAACCGCGCTCAGATCATGGAGGGGTCGATGCTGGTGAGCCGGGCGCTGTCGTCCGGCCGGATCGGGTCCTACGCACTCCAGGCGGCGATCGCCGCAGTTCACGCCAAGGCGCCCAGCGCCGCCGCAACAGACTGGACACGCATCGTTGAACTCTACGACCTGCTGTTGCGAGCCGACCATTCCCCCGTGATTGAACTGAACCGCGCAGTGGCGGTGGCGATGCGCGACGGCCCTTCGGCGGGTCTGACATTGATCGACGCCATTCTCGCCCGCGGCGATCTGTCCGATTACCACCTGGCCCACTCGGCTCGGGCCGACTTGTGCAGAAGGCTGGGGAAAAGCGAGGAAGCCAAGGCTTCCTATAGACGAGCTTTCAGCCTCACGCGGCAGGAACCGGAACGGAAGTTTCTCAAGCGCCGGCTGGATGAGCTTGGCTGAAGCGAAGAAATCTGCCACAGATTTCACGGAGCGGCATAGCCGCAACCAAGTTGGTGCCCCGCGTTCCTTTGAGTCTTTGCGTCTTTGCGGTGGCTCTTTAAAAAGCCACCGCAAAGACAGACAGCCACATCCTTGCTGAAATGGCAAGGATTGGAACGTTAAATAGTACGAATTGCTGAAGGGGGTAGAGCATCCCGCGAAATCTGTACTACAAACCCGCAATTCCGTGTCCTCCTGGCAAGGAAGTCCTTAGGCGAGAAGATGCATTCAGCAAGATCAAAGTTCACAGTTCGCGGTTCGCAGTTCGCAGAGGGCACTGATCGCCGGCAGACTGCAAACCACTGCGAACAGCAAACTGCGAACGGGGAACCTGAAATCAGTGCAGTGATTATAGGGGCCATTGCGGCCTGCTGCTTTTTGATTGCGGCTATGCTGCACCAGCAAATTCGTGGCACGTTTTGATGACTCGCATCACGGGATGCCCCGAGTCGTGCTAACATAGACCGACGTGGAAGGTTTAGGAGCGAGCCAACCATGGGAGAGTTAACAAGCGGGCCGAATTCGAGCTGCTAAACCACGCTCCTGGCGCATGTTGCAGTGCCCGATTTTCTGAAACAATTCATAGGTGCGCCCATCTACATTATTGTGAGCTTGGAGGCCAACATGAGACGCTTTTCACCGTTTTCATTGGCGATTTTACTTGTATTCATTTTTCTGGGCGCCGGAACGATTGCATGGGTGCGGGGTCAAGAGGCTCCTCTGCCACCTGAGCAACAGCCTCCGACCCAGCAAGCCCCGCAGCGCGTCTGGTCCAGCGAGGAACTGGACAACCTCGTGGCTCCGATCGCTCTTTTCCCTGATACGCTGGTGAGCCAGATGCTGGTTGCCAGCACTTACCCGCTCGAGATCGTCGAAGCAAGCCAGTGGTTGGAGCACAACAGGAACCTCCGCGGCCAGGAGCTTGTGAACGCCGCCCGCCAACAACCTTGGGATCCCAGTGTCCAAGCTCTGGTAGCCGTCCCGGATGCACTGGCAAAGTTGAACCAGGATATCCGCTGGACTACTGACCTTGGGAACGCCTTCCTCGCCCAACAGGCAGATGTGATGAATGCAATCCAGCGAATGCGGGGTCGAGCACAAACCAACGGCCGCCTTACATCGACGCCGCAGCAGACGGTCACGACCGAAGACCAGGGAGGGCAACAGGCAATCGTCATTCAGCCTGCCAACCCACAGGTGGTCTATGTGCCTGTGTATGATCCCGCTTACATTTGGGGACCACCTGTTTATGGATATTACCCGCCGCTCTACTACCCCTGGTTCGGCTTTGGCTTTGGACCCGGTTTTGACCTCGCCTTCTGTTTCGGCGGCTGGGGAGGCTGGGGCGCCTGGGGATGGGGCCCGAGCTGGTTCGGCCACACGATTTTCATCAACCACTCGTTCTTCCATCACTATGGCTTCCGGGACTACTATGCCTCCCGCTACGGCTTTTCTCGCGGTTTTGGCGGGCGAACTGTATGGGCCCATGATGCAAGACACCGCTTTGGTGTTCCCTATGCAAACCATCAGACGGCCGCGCGGTTCCAGGGAGCGTCGATGTCACTTCGGAATACACCTCGATCCGGTGCGGCGCTAAGAACACCTGGCGCATCGAATGGATACCGCTCTTTGGGTCGCAGTGGCGACCAAGGATACCGCTATTCAGGACGTCAGCAATACCAGCCCGATTCGCGGCAATATCGGGCGGGGCCTCAGGTTCGCGCCTACCAGAGTCAGCCGCAAGGGAGATATCAGGCACCGCAACAATACAGAGGGGGGCCTCAGGTTCGTGCGTTTCAGAGCCAGCCGCAAGAGAGATATCAGGCACCGCAGCAATACAGACCCGGACCTCAGGTTCGTGCCTTCCAGAGCCAGCCGCAACAGAGGTATCAAGCCCCCCGGCAATATCAAGCCGCTCCGCAGATGTATCGCGCTGCGCCGCAGGCGTACCGGTCCGCGCCCCGTATGTCTGCCCCTCGTTTCAGCGGTAGCGGTAACTACGGAAGGTCGGGCGGCTTTGCCGGCGGAGGTTTCTCGAGCAGAGGCGGTGGTGGCTTCAGCGGAGGAGGCTTCTCAAGCAGGGGCAGCGGCTCTGGTGGCGGACACTCATCCGGCGGCAACAGAGGCGGCGGACACCGACGCTGAAGCCGGTTCGTTGGCAGTCACAAGTCGGGATGGCTCCCCGGGGAATGTCTCAATAGGAGATAAGTGTAACCGAACGCAATCAGAAGCGGGACACTTCACCGGCGGATCCTCCCGACGGCTTGGTCGCAACAAATAACCCTTCCACCCTCCTACGCGCTAAGGGCTGGCGCAAGAATAAATTCACATTTTGGCGCGAGCACCGTCGCGCCTGCGGCGCTCCTGGGACGGGCAGATGCGAGGCGCCGCGACGCAGGCGATATCGGTGTATATCGTCGAGGAGCGGCAACGAAGCAGCTGCCCGCCCGCCGCCGCGCCCCTTCGGGCTGCGGCCCGCAGGCCCGCTGGCTTTGTTGCTCCCTCCTCACATACCACCCCGGGTATAGCTCGTCGCTCGCGCCTCGCCAGCGGGCCTGGGGGCCAGCAGCAAAATGTGAAGTTATTCTTGCGCCAGCCCTAAGTACACGATTCCGCAAATATGGTGATGTATTTTGTGGGACGCAGAAAAACGCCGCCTTTAGGACGCTGTGCTCTGCAGGACGCGGACAAACACGACGATGTACCAGGCGAAGGTCATGGGTACATCAACATGTTTGACACAGCAGGGACTTTCATTCGGCGGGTGGCCGAGAAGGGACAGCTGAACTCACCCTGGGGACTGGCATTAGCACCGGACGATTTTGGGAAATTCAGCGGTGACCTGCTCGTGGGCAACTTCGGGGACGGGCGCATACATGCTTTCGAGCCTGACAAGGTGACCGGACGAGGCGAATTTCACCACCGCGGTCCATTGCACAGCGCCGCTGGACCGCCGATAGAAATCGACGGCTTGTGGGGCCTTTCATTCGGCAACGGCGCCAACGCCAGACCGAAAAACGTCCTCTTCTTCACGGCGGGTCCGTTTCACGAGCAGCACGGTCTCTTCGGCAAACTCACTGCAGTTCCACCTCCGGGCAGACAACGTTGACCAGAGGATCACACCGACAAGAGACTGGGAAGTGTCCTGAAAGAAGAGTCCTGTGGCACCGGTCATCAGGCCGGTGCGCGCCGCGGCCGCAGGCCGCGACCGGGGGGTCTGATGACCCCCCGCACATGAATTACGTTCCGAGCCCGGCTACGATCTTATTTCTGCGCGGACCATGAGGGCTCGTGGGAAGCGCCCGAGTCTCCGAAGGGAGAGATAGATCTGGATAAACCGACTGATACTTACCGATGAGAGGTATGGCGTGATCCGTGGGGCCGACTGCGCCGGCTCCCACCGCAGTTTGGCGATGGTGTAGATGTCTGGGTC
This sequence comes from Acidobacteriota bacterium, assembly GCA_035631775.1. GTDB lineage: Bacteria > Acidobacteriota > UBA6911 > UBA6911 > UBA6911 > DASQID01. The sequence goes on along the minus strand of DASQID010000301.1, from coordinate 15,156 downwards.
CGGTATGGAAGCTACCTGCGTGGAGATCGCAGCCCCTATGGATTCGGCGAGTGGATTCTTCGCCGCCATGCATCTGCCACGGATTGTACGAATCTCACGGAGCGGCATAGCCGTAACCAAATTGGGTCCTGCGTTTGTTCGCGTCTTCGCGGCTTAGCGGTGGCTCTTTAAAAAGCCACCGCACTAAGGCGCAAAGACAGGCTGCCGTATCCTTGCTGAAATGGCGAGGATTTGAACGTTAGTAGTACGAAAGGATCTGTCCTGGATTAGTCGTTCGTGAGATTCGTGAAATTTGTAGCAGATCTAGATCTCTGATATGACTCGGGAGATTTGCTAAGCACCGCGACTGCCGCGCAGCTTTTCCAGACCGACGAGGCGCTCAATGGCGTCGAGGGTCAGTTCGTCTTTCCCGAGTTCCCTCATGCGCGACCACTCTTTGCGAAGTCCCCGCGACAACGTATCGGGAAGCGTCCGGAGCCACCCTTCGATCCGCAGATCAACAAACTCCCGCTTCTCTTCGATCGTCAGCTCACGAGCCAGCAGAAGGCGCGAGGCTTCCTCGGCATCGACAAGCGTCTGCAGGACGTGCCAACGGTTGCCGGGCCGCTCGGCACAAAGGGCACCGAAGCCGCCGTTCGAGGTTTCGCGGATCAACTCCTCCTCCCGCGTGGTGAGGCTTTCGTGTTCCTTGGTCTCGTCCCAGCTCTCGGAATCCTCGGCCATGTAACGGAGGTAGAGCATCGAGAACAGGCAGGTCGGCTCCACCAACTCCTCGCGGACTCTGACGTCGACCCAGAGGGCCGCAGCTGCACGAAGGCATCTCTTGGCCGCTGCTTCAGCCAACTTCCTGCCGAAAACCAAGGCTACCGACTCCTTCACGAAGCAGGGCAACTCACTTGAGATGATTTCGCGGTAACCAGGCACGTGGCGGTCCAACAGGAGCGCAGCACGGCGATCGAGGGCGGCAAGGTCGCTCGTGACCGCAGGAAGACCCAGTGTAGTGCTTCCAAGGTTGTAGACGATGGCACGCGGGAGGATGACCCCTTCCGGCCAGGCATCGCGTAGGTCCCGGATGTCCGGCAGCTCGCGGCCGCCACCCCACTCTTCGGGGTAGTCGGGGATTGACCTCCCATAATTGACCGAGCCGGTAGCCCGGATGCGGACCCGGGTCTGGGGCACGAGGCCGCCGAAGGGTGAGATGAGGGGCGCAATCCGGAGGAGGGTTTCGGTGTGGGTCCTGACACCCGTCTCCAGCAGTTTCAGCAGCGCCTCCCGTTCTGAGGGCCCAACAGCAGGAGCTGTCGACTTGGCCGCCATGGCAGCGCGAAAGCTTCCTGCGAGCCGCCCGGCCTCCTCGGGCGAATCGACACGGATGCCCTGCATCGTGACACCGTCGGCGCGGCAGAACTGATTGACCACTCCGGGATGGTTCGGGTCAAAGCCTCCGCGGAATCCGGCGCGGCCGGCGCCGATCAGGTACGTCAACCGCGGGGCCGGTTCGCCGATTCGCCGTGCGCGCTCCGCCATGCGCCGCTCTGCCTCGTCTCGGCCAGCCACTGCGAGCGTGTAGGCGACGTCGGTCGCGACCTTGCCGCTTTGTTCTGCGGTGTCGGACATGGCGACGAAAACACGAACGAGGGTCCCAGTCCCGTCGAAGCGTGTGGTGAAACTTGCAGGAGTCGGCAAACCCTCCGCCGTGCGTCCCCGCTCGAGAGCCTGGTAAAAGGCCTCCAGAAGGTCCGGGAGGTGCGACAGCGCGCCGACGTTCTCGCAAAGTGGAACGAGCCTGACACGCGCGACGCGGGCTTTCAACTCTGCCCGCTCGGATTCAGGTATGCGCTGGGACAAGAATGCATCCGTTCGATCGGGAGGACCGTCGAAAAGTCCATCGATCGCCTGGAGGTAAAGGGTTCCGATTTTGACGACCGCCCCCAGCTCAGCCAGCGAGTTCACCTGTGGAACGGTCAGCTCGTAGATGGCGTTCTGCCGTGGCTCAACATCCAGCTGCATGCAGGCAAGGTGAAAGAGGCAATTGGCACGGGCGACCGCGGCAAGGATTTTTGACACCTTCTCCTCGTCCTGCTCGATAAAAGGATTCGGAACCCGGAATAAAAGATGACGATCATCGCCGGGTACGATCCCGTGGCGCAACAGCGCAAGCACTACCTTCTCCGGAACGTCGAGCCAGTCGGGACTGATTTGCCGCCCCTCGAAATCGAGAAGCACCTCGTTGCAGGGACCGAGCAGGTCGGCAATGGACTCTTGGTACTCCTGCCGTGCCTCGACCAGCGGGTTCCACTCCAAGTGCATCAGGGCCCGGTGCGCCCGGTCGGCCGCATCCTCCGGCACAGAGCGGATTGCCTGCGCCAGCTGCTCCGCCCTGTGGGAGGTCGAGTCCGGATGCTTCGTTCCGGTCAGGCGGAGGTCCTCGTGGCCGGGATTCTCCAGAAACCTGCGGCGCGCCCCTGCAAACGACACGGCATCGAGGTCGTCAAGGGCCGAATAACCATCCCTGGTGCAGACGCTCGCCCAGACGATCTCTTCAATCGACGGTTTTTCGGCAGTTCTCGCCGCCCCGGCACTGGATCCCAGACGTCCCTGGTGAGACATCCGTGCCTGGACGCGGTCCATGAAAACTGCCAGCTCCTTCACATCCTTCGACCCGTAGGAGAGCCGCTGCCAGGTGCCGTAGCGGGCCGAATGTGTGCCCGCAAAAGCGGCGAATGGAATTCCCCCGACGGCGCCGGAGAGGAGGAATTCGAAGGTATCGACCGAGTCCTTGACTACGGCGCGTTCCCGGACTCCATTGCGCAGGCGGTCGAACGGCTCGCCGATGAGTCCCGGAAAGGCCAGCGGGGCGTAAAATGTGCCGCCAAAGTCCGTCCTCTCGACGCCGAGCGGGGCGAGTTCATCCGCGGCCCGGGCCATAAAATCCCGGCGTTCCCGCATGTACGGCGAAGGCCGCCGCAGCGCGGCAAGAGGACTCTGAAGCGCCGCAAGAGCCCAGTCCTGGGCCAGCGTCGACGGCGTGGCGATGAGCCAGGCGGAGAGGTTGGTGAGGACTTCCCTTGCTCGGATATTCCCGGTCTTGATCTGATCGGAGATCACCATCCAACACGCACGGGTTCCAGTGGAGGCGCCGAACATGTCCATCTTCGAGAGGCCCGAAAGCGTCACCACCCACTCGCGCCACTCGGGATTCGCGAATGCCGGGTTCACGAACGACCCGACATAGTCGAGGCGTTGATAGACAGAGTCGTACAGCACATAGGTGTGATGCTTCACGGCCACGCGCACTAATTCCTCGACCAGCGTGCGCGGATAGACTCGCCCGGTAGGGTTGTGGGGATTGTTGATTATCAAGGCGGAGGCGTCGCCCCGGTCGAGCAGCCTGTCCAACTCCTCCGGGTCGGGGAGGAAGTGGGGAGCGGTAGTGGGCAACTCCATTACGTGTTTGCCGGCGCGTTCAATGAACCAGTCGTACTCCCAACTAGGGCGCGGAACGATGACGCCGGTTCCATCGGCCCCGAGCACCTCGAGAACCATCGCCAGTCCCGATCGGGTTCCCGGCGTGAAGAGCACCTCGTCCGGCTGGAAGCGCACGTCGGTGGAAGGATAATCCAGAAGCCCGTCGCGATTGAAAAACTCCGCGACCTCACTCCTCACGTCCATCCGGCCGATGGCAGGCCCGTAACTGTGAACCGTGTTCCGGGTGATCCGCTGCGCGGCCCGTACAACCTCAGGGTGAGGGGCAAAGTCGGCGTTTTTGTAATCGCCCTGCGTCAAGTCGAGCGCCCCTTCCTGCTGAACGCGGCGCGCAAAGAGGCGCACCAGCGGTTCAGGAGTGGAAAGGGCACGCGTTGAGATCGCTTTTATGGTTGAATCGGTCCTCGGGGCCTTCACCTCGGATGCCGGAGGGCTGCAGGTCTTGGTTTTCATTTCCCTCATCCTGACAAAGATACACTATTCCCCGGCGGCGGCTCGCTCAAAAATGGGGGCCATTTAGCCGTTCCCGCACAGGTCCCCTCTGCCGACGAGTCCGCTCGCACACATAGGTAAACGGGTCGTTCCTGCTGCCACACTGCCACGGCGTGTAGGCGTCCTGTCACGATCCCAGATGGGCGCCGCAGGCTGGAAATTCGGGAGTTGATTGGATATTCTTATCCTCAAAGAGACGACACTATCTCAAATCGTACGGTTTTCGAGATTCCGCCGAATAATCGACCCGCATCGCAGGCTTTGCGGTGCAGGATCGACATGAATAGTGGGATACCTATGCCGGAAGATTCTCAGACTGAGCGCAGTCGGATCATCACTTGGGACGACCCCGCCGCCGCGAAGAGGCAGGCTAGAAAAATGTCGGGCGCGGAGTTTTTCAGGGCGATGAGGCGAGGGGAAATACCTGAGCCTCCATTCGGTAAATTGCTCGGGATGGACTTGTTTGATGTCGGGGAAGGAAGATTCACGATGACGCTGCAACCCCAGGAGTGTCATTACAATCCCATGGGCTGCGTACATGGCGGTATCCTTGCCACGCTCCTCGACTCCGTCATGTCGGCGTCGGTTCACACATCCCTGCCGGCGGGCAAGGGCTACATGACCCTCGAGATCAAGGTGAATTTTCTGAAGCCGGTGTTTGAGCACACCGGGGAGATCGTAGCGGAGGGAAAGGTGGTTTCCTGTGGCGAACGAGTGGCGACAGCCGAGGGAAAGGTAACCGACGTCGACGGCACGATTTATGCAACCGGCTCCACCACATGCCTGATATTCGAAGTCTCGGCCCCTAAGGGGAAAACCTAGCCGGGATCATCGAACAACGACACTGATCCTTGCCGCTTCGACAAGAATACAAAATCCGTCTTGGCGCCTTTGCCTCTTAGCGGTGGCTTTTTAAAATGTCACCAGCCAAGGCGCGAAGAGGCGAACGGACGACAAACTCCCTGGTTGCGGTTTAGCTGCACCGGAAAATGCCAGGTTTAGGAGAAGCTGGCGACGGCCTTTGCCTCGTCTTCAAACACTTCAAACTTCTCGGTAATCCCCGAAAGCCGCATCAGGTCCTTTATGCGTTTGGGCACGTTGAATAGTTTCAGCTTTCCGCCCCGGTCCGCGATTGTGACCAAAGAACGCACAAGTTCACCAATTCCGGAGCTGTCGACGTAAGTTACCCCATCAAGATTCAAGAGCACGCTGCGTTCGTCTTTCGTCAACAAATCCGCGATCATGTCCTGCAAGGCCTGGCTGGTCTTTCCCATCACGACATGCCCGATAACGTCAACCACACAGACCCCATCGACATGCCGGATCACCAATTCCAGGCTCACCGCAAGTTTCTCCTAAACCGGTTCCGCCTTCTCAGATTACCTGGGGACGGCCCGGATTTGCACGCCATTCAGCGAGCGCGAGCTCAAAGCCCGTTTTTTTTATTCTACATGACCACTGACTGGAACACTAATTCCTCCAACTCCTGATGCAGTGATGTCCTCGCTTTGAGGAAGATGCCCGATGCATTTCGTCCTATAATCGAGGCGCTGAAGAGGTTCACCTATTCAAGAAAGTCTGGGAAAAAAGGAGGGACGACCCATGACCCGCCGATCTAAAGTATCTGATCCCGCCTCGGAGCGGAAAAAAATCAACCGCCGGGAGTTCATGGCCGGCGCGGCGGCAATATCTATTACTGTGATCAAGGCCGAACAGGTCCGCGGATCACATGCCAACTCCAAAATCTCACTTGGACTGATCGGCTGCGGGGGCCGTGGCGTCTGGATCGCCGGACTTTTCCAGAAACATGGCGGGTACCAGCTCGTAGCCGGCGCGGATTATTTTGCCGATCGGGTCAACTCATTCGGCGAAAAGTTCAGTGTGGAAACCGGGCGCCGCTATACCGGTCTGGCAGGGTACAAGAGGCTGCTGGAAAGCAAGGTGGATGCGATTGCCGTCGAAAGCCCACCTTACTTTCATCCTGAACAAGCGGCCGCGGGAGTGGATGCCGGTGCCCACGTCTATCTGGCCAAGCCCAACGCCGTGGATGTCCCCGGCTGCCGCACGGTCGAAGAGAGCGCAAAGAAAGCAACAGCGCAGAAGCGCTGCTTCCTGGTCGACTTCCAGACTCGCACAGATCCTTTCTATGTCGAGGCAGTGAGACGAGTGCGGGCCGGGGAGATCGGTGCGGTCATCTGCGGTGAGGCAACCTATGTGGCCGGTTCGCCCTGGACGTCGCAAATGGCTTACCTGCGGGAGGATCCCAAAGACCCGGAACGCCGGCTGCGCGCCTGGGGAATGGATCGCGCTCTGTCGGGAGACATTATCACGGAACAGAATATTCACGCGCTGGACGTCGCAACCTGGCTGCTGAATCAGGCGCCGGTGCGCGCTTACGGCACGGGCGGTCTCAAATCGCGCGACCTCGGCACCTGCTGGGATCACTTCTCGGTGATTTACACCTTCCCCGGCGACATCGTCCTGACCTTCCATTCGAAGCAGTATGGACGCGGGATCGACGATATCTGCTGCCGGTTGTATGCCCTCGAGGGTGTCGTCGACACCCACTACTTCGGGGAGGTGAACATTAAGGGGAAAACACCCTATGAAGGTGGGAAAGTGGGCGACCTTTACACCAACGGCGCGATCCGGAACATCGAGACCTTCCACAGGAGCATCACCGAAGGCGATTGGTCCAACAAGACCGTCGGATCCAGCGTTCGCAGCAATCTCACCACGATTCTGGGCCGTACCGCAGCCTATCGCCGAAGCGAAGTGACCTGGGACGAGATGATGAAATCGGACGAAAGGCTCGATCCGCATATAGACGGATTGAAAAGCTGAGCAGAAAGCAAATTCGAGAATCGCGATTGAGGAGGTCAATTGTGAACCTGGCCTCTGTCACGCCGTGCGATGGTCCGCGCCGCCGGATCCGGGTGAATTGGGGAAATACTAGCCCGTCACCAATTTCTCTGGTGTATAGTCGGAGCGCGACGCATCCCATCCTGAAAGGAGGCGGCAAATGGAATCACTGGATCGGCGGGGCTTCATAAGGAAATCAGCGGCTTCCACTGCCGGAATGATGGTCGGGGCTCCGATGATTGCGAAGAGCCTGATCAAGAATAGTCCGAACGACACCATCAATGTCGCGGTTGCAGGGATTCGCAGCCGAGGCTTCGTGTATGGCGGAGGTGGGCACTGTGCAAACCTGGCAAAAGTGCCCGGTGTGCGCATTGTAAAGATGTGCGATGTCGATGAGAGGCTCTTTTCAAAAGCTGTCCCTGACCTTGAAAAGATCACGGGCTACAAGACCAAGACCGAGGTGGATTTCCGCCGGTTGCTCGATGACAAGGATGTCGACGCAATATCCATTGCCACGCCGGATCACTGGCATGCGCTGCAGACAATCTGGGCTTGCCAGGCAGGAAAGGATGTCTATGTTGAAAAGCCCATTTCCTACACAGTGGACGAGGGCCGCAAGATGGTGCAGGCTGCCAGGAAGTACAATCGTGTGGTCCAAGCCGGCACGCAGAGCCGAAGCAGCCCGGTCGTGCATGAGGCGGTTAAGTTGATGCGCGAGGGAGTGTTGGGTGAGGTCTACATGGGGAAGGCTTTTGTCTACCGATTCCGCGAAAACATCGGACACAAAGAAGACGGCCCAATACCCGAAGGAGTGAACTGGGATCTGTTTCTCGGTCCGGCGCCTTACCGGCCATTCAACGAGAACAGGTTCCATTACCAATGGCATTGGGTCTGGGACACTAGTACGACCGAATTCGGAAATAACGGCACCCACGGCATGGACAGGATCCGCCTGGCCATGAACAAGCGAGTTCATCCTCAGAAGATACACTGCGCGGGCAACCTCTATAATCGTCGGGGATCGGACCAGGAGGTGCCGAACTTCCAGTTGGCGACCTTTGAGTATGGCGACGGCACCATCCTTGAGCTGGAGGTTCGCTGCCTGGATACCAACTCGGAGGGAGGAGAGCGCGAGGGCAGCCTGATCTATGGCACGGAAGGATGGATGTATTTGAACCACACCACCTTCAAAACTTATCTGGGCCGCAAGGATACGCCGGGGCCATCCATGAGCGGGCGGGAAATGAATCCTCCACTGGAAGCCCTGGAACGGCTGCATTTTGGAAACTGGATAGATTGCATCCGGTCGCGCAAATGGCAGGATCTTAACGCAGAGATTCTCGAGGGACACATGTCCACGGCCATGATGCATCTTGGCAACATCGCGTATCGGACCGGACGCAAGCTGCACTTCAATCCGAATTCGGAGAAGTTTGTCAACGATGAGGACGCGGACAGCTATCTCACCCGCGACTATCGTCCGCCTTATGTCGTGCCGGCCGCTGTGTGACCGGCAAAGAAAATGGTGTCAGGTCTGAAAAATGGGGACGCTCCCCAGATTTCTACTCAAGCTTCTGCCATTTTCCACGATTTGATAAGAAATCTGGGGAGCGTCCCCGTTTTTCCCCTTCGAACCAAGCGAGGCCCTCATGCGCAAATTTTCATTGTTGCTCTATGGCGTATTGGCCCTTGTCGGCACTACCGCGCTGCCCACACCCCTGCGGGCTCAGGTCCTCGTCGAATATGGCGAGCATTTCACGGACAAGGCCTTCCGAATCAACCTCTACCAGGCGGGCGACGCCAAGTCCGAAACTCTGACCGTCGATGCAATCTACGAGGAACCGCTCTGGCCCGAAAGCCGGGTCCGCCGGACAGCGCCGTTCAACGAGGGCCGCTATATGCTCGAGGTCTACGACATAGCCTCGAACGCCCTTCTGTATGCGCGTGGGTTCGATACGATGTTCGCCGAATATAAGACCACCACCCCGGCCATCGAAGGCGTCCAGCGTGTTTTCCAGCGCAGTATTCGAATTCCGGAACCCAGGCGCCCCATCCTTCTGGTCGTCGAGGCGCGGGACAAAAAGAACCTATTGCACCCGATCTTCACCCGAGCGATCGACCCTGCCGACTATCACATCATTCGCGAATCGGCCGTCGCGGGCGATCGGCTCTACGAGCCGGTGATCTCAGGAGATCCCAGTACCACCCTGGACTTTGTCTTTGTGGCGGAAGGCTACACGGCGGCCGCGCACGATAAGTTCAGAGCCGATGTAGATCGGATGGCCAAAGCTCTGTTCAGTACCGAACCATATAAAAGCGCCAGGGAGCGGATCAGTATCCGCGCGGTCCACCGCCCTTCGCCCGAGAAATCCATGGACGAGCCGCGCCAGCGTGTTTATCGGAAAACCGTCCTGGACGCAGGGTTCAACGCCTTCGACCTGGACCGGTATATGCTCATCGAGCAGGACCACAGGCTGCACGAGATCGCGGCCCAGGTTCCCTATGACGTCATCGTGGTCCTGGTAGACAGCGCCCGCTATGGCGGCGGCTCCATCGCCTTCGACTATTGCGTGACGACCGTGGATAATCCGCGTAGCCCCGAGGTCTTCCTCCACGAACTGGGTCACTCCTTTGGCGGCCTGGCCGACGAGTACTACACCAGTGAGGTAGCTTATAACGACTTCTACCCCAAGGGAGTCGAACCGCTCGAGCCCAACATCACGGCACTGCTCGACCCCGCGAACGTGAAATGGAAAGAGCTTCTCTCTCCCGGAATCGGCGTCCCCACCGAATACGGCAAGGATGCGCTCGATGCCTTGCAGGTGGAGCGCCAAGCCCGGCGGAAGTCGCTCGCGGAAGAGATCGCAAAGGCCAGGGAGAAAGGCGCGGATGCTGCCGTGATCAAGTCAATCCAGGACAAAGCCGCGCAGCAAGACAAGGACTCCCAAGCGGCAATCGAGGCACTCCGCAAGAAGTTCGCCGACCTGACCGACAAGGTAGGCGTCTTCGAGGGGGCGGGGTACTCCACCAAGGGCCTCTACCGCTCCCAGATGAACTGCATAATGATATCCAACCCAAAGATGGAGTTCTGCGCCGCCTGTCGCCGCGCGCTCGCTGCGATGATCGATTGTTACACGGGGAAAAATTAGCTGATTTGCTATTGGGTAATTCCCCCGCTTTGGTGAGACTCACGAAGTTTGACAGTTCCGGGACCCGGTTTTTGGTACGGACAGGGTTTATGTGCGGGGGGCCATCAGACCCCCCGATCACCGCCTTCGGTAGCGAATCTGGCAACCGGCGCCACAGGAAGATTCCATTCAAGCCTTTGAGCGGTTCAGGATCAGGCCTCCGGCTCTGCCGGAGATCTGTGACTTAATTGCCGAAACTCACTCCTGAAAAAAACACCAACCAGTGCACGTCCCCTTCAACCCTGACGCGGCACAGGAAACACGATGCTCTCGCCTCCACGAAGCTACTGCTTGCTGTGGGTCCGAAGCCGCTTTAGAATTTTCGGACAACATAGCGAAAAAAGCTCGGAGGCCGGCATGGGAATGAAATGGATCGGATCTGCTGGAATCGCACTTCTGTTGGCACTGGTGATGACGTCTGGAGGTCTGCGAGGTCAGACAGGCCAGACACACGAGGCACACGCAACTGCTTGGATGGATCTGGCGAAGACTCCACCGATGGGCTGGAACAGTTGGAACAAATTCGGCTGCAATGTCAGCGAGCAGCTCATCCGGGAAACAGCCGATGCCATGGTAAGCACCGGCATGAAAGACGCCGGCTACCAGTACATAGTCATCGACGATTGCTGGCAGATGGCACGCGATGATCACGGCAATATCGTGCCGGACCCGAAGCGATTCCCCTTGGGCATGAAGGCACTCGCCGACTATGTGCACTCAAAAGGGCTGAAATTCGGACTGTATTCCGACGCGGGTTCGAAGACCTGCGAGGGGCGTCCCGGAAGCAGCGGTTACGAAATTGAAGACGCCCGGCAGTATGCCGCTTGGGGAATCGACTACCTGAAATACGACTGGTGCCACGCAGAGGGCGTCGATCCCAAAATCGCCTACCCTACGATGCGGGACGCGCTCAAGGCAACCGGCAGATCCATCGTTTTCAGCCTTTGCGAATGGGGCAAGAGCACCCCTTGGACTTGGGCACGGGGTGTCGGCCATCTCTGGAGGTCGACGGAAGACATCCAGGACTGTTACGATTGCCTGCGAGACTGGGGCGGAGCGGGCTGGGTGAGAATTCTCGACCAGCAGGTAGGCCTCGAAAAATTTGCGGGACCCGGCGGTTGGAATGATCCCGACATGCTGGAGGTGGGGAACGGCGGCCTGAGTGCCGCCGAGAGTCGAGCGCACTTCAGCTTCTGGTGCTTGCTCGCAGCGCCTCTGATGGCAGGCAATGACCTGCGCTCGATGTCTACCGACACGCGAAACATCCTTACCAACAAGGAAGTCATCTCGATCGATCAGGATCCGCTGGGTATCGAGGGGCACAGAATCCGGAAGGATGGGGACATCGAGGTCTGGGAGAAAGAGATCTCCGGAAACGGGCATGCAGTGATCCTTTTCAACCGGGGGAGGACCGGGCGGACCATCCCGATTTCATGGTATGAGATCGGGATTAAACCTGATTCCGAGCCCACGGTACGCGACCTCTGGACCGGCAAAGATCTTGGGAAGGTGAAGGGCATGTTTGCGGCTCAGGTCGCGCCTCATGATGTTGTGCTTATTCGCGTCACACCTTAGAGCGTTATTCGGGGCGATACGTGAATTTTGTTCGCGTTAGAAGCAAGCACCCTCGCGTGCAAGAGTTCATGCCGGGCAGCAATGTCCTGGTCCATGACGAAGACGAGGTCGAAGTTGACATCTATGTCAACGAGAGATGGCTTAACCTAGCACCCATGCCCCCAAGGGGCGACAGACCCCGGTCACTGCAGAAGCTCTCTTGCTTGCCGGAGAAGGCTCGGCAGGCACGTAGGATCAAAGCCGAACTCGATTGCCAACCTGGATCTCAAGTGTCGGTTGCCTTCGTATCTGCCGTGTCCCAGCAGTATCCTGGCCGATACATGCCCAAGCGGATCGATGACCCGAATAGTGAGCTCAAACGTGTCTGGGGACATCGCTGAAAGGTGAGCTTCCCCTCGTCGATCGCGCTCAACACGCTCCAATGACAAAACGAACTCGAGGAGGGAGTTCGCATCTATGGAAATCCGCTTGTTCGTGCCGCAGAAACTGTCGGCAGCCGCGGCAACGCTATATTCTTCGGACTCGTGTCCGGCGCTCAGTTCGATAAATGCCCCCTTACCTTCGATCCGCATATTCTACTCGCCCTAAGTCCCGCCGCCGGGCCGCTCATGACTCCGTCCTGAGACAGGTCCGCGTCAGGTATTCGTCCGGGAACCAATCCATCCTTTTCGTCTGAAGTAAAGTAGCATGGTCAAGGCCAGTGCGGCCATGAGCAGGAGAGCGAACGGATGACCGAGATACCAGGTAAGCTCGGGCATATTGAAGGGCGACTTCTCGGTGTGGAAATTCGTCCCGTACACGCCGGCTGTGAAATTGAGGGGAATGAATATCGTCACCGCAAAGGCGCAAAGACGCGAAGGAACGCGAGATCCAATTTGGTCGAGGCTATGCCGTCCATGCGATTCCTTCGCTGCCAGCAGGCCGGTTGAATTGGAGGAGCAGTCGCTGAAAACCTCTCAGACGGACGCATGGCCGACATCTGAAGGGTATACTTACCAAACCAGACATTGTGGGCAAGAGTAGTTTTGGTGTTGGCCCATGAGGTGCCGACTCGCCACTTTCTCACGGGACAAAAATCATGACTTGGATTCGCACGGTACCAACTGCCGAGGCGGACGAAAATTTGCGGTCTGCGATTGAAGCCCAGCGCAAACTTTATCCTGTGGAGTACGCCGATCCCGTGCATCCGACCGGAGACGGCACATCGGGCATCGTGGCCTCGCACAGCCTTATTCCTGACGCGCTCTACCACGCGTTTGCGACCTTCGGGGCGCTCATGTCCCCCGATCTGCCCTTGTCGCGACGCCAGCACGAGATGATCTCGACGATGGTGTCGGTCACCAACCGGTGCGTGTATTGAATCGAATCTCACGCAGAGTTTCTGCGTAGGGTCACGCTGGACGAGAGTCTGGTGGATGCGCTGCAAAAGGATTACAGAACAGCGCCGATCACAGAATCAGATCGCGCGATGCTGGAATATGTCGTGAAGCTGACGAAGGATGCAACGCGGGTCTCACCGGCCGATCACGATCGGCTTCGCTCAGCCGGTTTCGAGGACAGGGCAATCCTGCAAATTACTCTGATCGCCTCGTGGTTTAACTACATCAACCGTGTCGCCGACGCGTTGGGGGTCGGGAGAGTTTGAGCAACCCCATCCATCACGAGAGTTGACTATCCGCAAAAATCTTGTTGACATAACAGGGATTGAAGTCTGAACGGATATGATCAACCCTGGGTTTCCCAGCCGCCGACAACCATGAAGGACTTAGCAAGTCCGCAATAGCGCTCAGTACGGATTTGAGCCCCAGGGAAAAGAGTGCGCAGGTCCTGATAGGAAAGGAGGCGAAATGAACGTAAGAAAGCTTCTGCTTGTGCACGATCAGGAATTCGGTCAAACCAGGAGATACTAAATCTGCGGATCAGCTGAAGCTGGAGGGACAACGGGAAAAACTGGAACATTGGGATCAGGAAATGCTGCTCAATGGGAAAGTATTTGTTCGGCGTTTGTACAAAATAGCGCGACGCGACGCGCCGATGCTCTGTCGCCATCAATTGTTGTTGGCGGTAAGTCCCCAAGTGTTCGATGACGGAGTTGGAAAATGAGACATCGAAGGTGTTATCAGAAAAATGTCTAAGATTCGTCGCGTCGCCGACCCTGCTGGTCAGGTTACGATAGTGAGTCGGTTGTGTGCTTGTGTTCAAGAGAACTACTTGTATTTCTGCGTCGCCTGCTGCGCCGACCGTTTCCCAAAAGGCTTCAGTGCCACCCAAGTCGACGATCCTGACGGGCTTCGGCATGGGCGCAAGTAAGGAACGAAGAAATGCGCCACGCCTTCGTCGCGTGCGCGAAGCCAGAGACTTTGGATCCCGTGTGTCTGCCAAACGAGTCAAAAACTTCACGGTTTTCAAGAGCCTCCAGCAAGACGTGAGGACATCACGATTTTCAGCAAACACCGCAGAGCAGGCCGGAGCGCGGGTTTGACCTCAGGAACCGGCCTCTCTCTCGCCGATAGGTCAGGGGACTCGGAATGGACCCTCAACGGCCGATGCGATCAAAAACGGCCGCAACGACACGATCGCAGCGGGACAGATGGAAATGGAATGCTTCCGTCATCGTCGCGCCGCAGCGGTCGTACAATTCATCGCGCAGCAGAGAGCGAGCCCGATGCAACCGTGTTTTGACAGTCTCTTCCGTGATGCCGAGGCATTCCGCAGTCTCGGCGGTGTCCAGATCTTCGATTTCTCTCAGCACGAGAACCGAACGATAGATTTCCGGCAATTTCTCTATCGATTCCTCCAGGACAGCTTTCAAATCCCGGGCAATCACCTGCTGTTCCGGGTTACGCTCATTCGCAGCGAACATGCTCCAATGTCCTTCATCCGTCTCCGCAACTGATTCCAGGTTAACGAAGCGACCCTTTCGTTTCTTACATGCCAATGCCTCATGTACGGCTATTTTTGTCAGCCAGGTGGAAAAAGCGGACCGTCGCTCAAACTGCCCGAGGTGGAAATAAGCTGAGACGTAAGCATCCTGCATCACCTGTTCGACATCGGTATCGCTGCCGAGTATCGCCCTCACGGCCCGATAGATGCGCTGGTTGTGCCGCCTCATTATGATTTCGTACAACTCGGCCTCTCCACCGAGAATCCGTGTCACCACCTCATCGTCAGAAATGCGCTGGTCGACACCCAGCTTTGCCGCTGCATCCACAACGGTCATGTGGTTCCCTCCCGCCAAACAGAGTGATGGGACCACAAAAAGGTTACAAGAATTATTTGCGGTAACCAAATCGTGCTTTCGAACTCAATTCAGCGGAGGACAAAAACAAATGACGAATCTCGACTCAAGGAGACTGAACTCTGCTTTCTGGGCCCTGAGAATCGGTCTTGTAGCTCTGATTGTTCCTCCAGGCATGGTCATGGAGTCGCCATCGAGAGGATCAGCCGAGGCGAGGCCGGTGCTCAAAGGCTTCGACAGACCGATCGCTGCGCATGCAGCCGGGATGCTGGAGGAGGGCAGGCAGACATTCCGATACGACACATTCGGGGACGA
>DASQID010000300.1:0-3314 GCA_035631775.1 Acidobacteriota bacterium | reverse complement strand
AAGCGGGCTTGGCCTACGTCAATCGGCCGGAGGATCAAGCGAAGCCCCAACAGCCGGCCGTGCCCAAGGCCGAGGGTGAACATGAGGATGAAGACTCAGAACTCGCCCGCGTCATCCGCTATGCGAACCGGGTGCCCTTGCTCTATCAACAATCCGCCTGTTCGACGTTCAAAGCGGTGCTGAGCACCACCTGGAAGAATTACGGTATCACGCAATCGCGTGGTGCACTGCCTGGTGGGCCGATGGTGATTTTTGTCCATATGGCCTCGGTCTGGGTCCCTTTTACGAGTGAAAGCAAAGAAGCCATTGCTGACTACGATGAGATTCAGAAAGAAATCACGCTGGCGCTGCGCGAATGCGGCCGGCGATTGGGGCTGTTTTTGCGCCGGCGCGAGCGCGCAGCGGGTGAGTATCGCCGACGCAATATCTTCGAACTCTACATCGAGGAAGTGGCCGAGGCGTGCAACCGCCTCAAGGGCGGGAAGCTCAAGACGGAGAAACTGAAGGCACAGCTGCAAAGGATCGCCAACTCCCGCACCGGCGGGATGAAGACCGACGAGGCGCTCGGAAAGACCGGCGGGGGACCGGAAGGCTTGCCCCATTCGATCATTGTTACGCCCGAAGGGATTGAAGGAGAGGTCGCGGCCGCTCTGGAAAGCGATAAGGCGGCTACATTGGAGGTCACAGCGGTGGCTGGCGCGCCGCAGACTGAGTTGCTTGGTGAGGTGACGCCGATCCGAAAACAAGGCAAGGGCAAGACCGATGCGAACCCGGTCAAGCAGGGCAAGCGAGTGAAAACTGCAAAAAGTAAAGCTGCGCAACTGGCCCTCTTCTCCGGAGAAGCATCCAGGGGGAAGAAACCAGCAGCCCAAACTGCTAAAGCCCGGAAAAGCCACAAGCCCCGCGGAAAAAAGTAGGACACCATGGCAAAGACGAAGCACAGACAGAACGGAGCGGTCGCGAGGAAGTTGATCGGCCTGGCCGATGTGGTCATCGCTGCCGCGGACCGATCCAAAGATCCGACGTTTGCAATTCCTATTCGTGCGCTCTCAAACGTCTCGTTCAACCCACGCAAAGGCCTGATCGAGATGGGGAGCAAGAAGCAGGCGCGCTCATTTTTCAACGTGGGGATGGCTAAGAAGTTTATGCAAACGGTGCTGGTCGCCGATGCTCTATCGGAGTTGCAGCGGGGAGATCTGACCACGTCGCTACGAGAAATCTATTATCGCACTAAACATACGATTAAGAACTCGCATGAAAACACGTTCGACACGCAGGATGAATCGGACCCGGTGATCGAAGACCTGGAAGTGTCACTCGCGGCGCTTCGAGAGGAACTTCATGTTCGAGCCGAAAACGGCGGCAGTGTCGTGGGCCCTCTGGTCCTGGGAGACGATGGCGATCGAGTCGATTGCGCGAAACTGGGGAAGGGTGGCTATTCGGTACCTTCGATCGTCGAGCCGGACTATGTGGAAATCCGGCGCTGCACGGCCGATTTCGTGCTGCTGGTTGAAAAAGGAACGCAGTGGAATCGCCTCTCGGAGGATAAATTCTGGCGGCGTTACAACTGCGTCTTGCTGACGGGCAACGGCCAGCCGCCCCGCGGGGTTCGTCGCCTGGCGCGTCGGTTGCATGAAGAGTATCGGCTGCCCGTGTATGTGCTGGTCGATAATGATCCCTGGGGTTACTACATTTATTCAGTGGTCAAGCAAGGCTCGATCAATCTCGCCTTTGAGAGTCAGCGCATGGCGATCCCGAAGGCGAAATTTATCGGCCTCTCCAGTGCGGACCCCGAGCAGTATGAGTTGCCGCGCAACGTCGGTATCAAACTCAACGAGAAGGACATCACCCGCGCGAAGGAATTGATGAACTATCAATGGTTCCAGAAACCGGCCTGGCAGGTGGAAATCAAACGGATGCTCACGAGCGGGCTCAAATACGAGCTGGATGCTCTCGCGAACAAGGACTTTCAGTACCTGACGAAGAAATATCTCCCGCGGAAACTGAAAGAGAAGGATTGGCTGGACTAAGCTCCGGTATTACTTGTCGTAGTAGACGACGACAGTCGCCTTGCTGCATTTACAGCAGGTGCCCTGGGAGGTCATCGGGGTCTTGCCGGCTCCCTCCGCGGCCTTGATATCGGCATCCTCGGTTCTGCCGACTTTGTTGTAGCAGTCGCTACAGTACGTCGCTGTCTGTCCCATGGTCCCTCCTTCGCGCGGTTGACACGAGATGATGCCGGTGAAGAGACTACATAAAGTAAGTATAGCGCAGACTGTGGAAACTGCTTAACCACCTAGGGGTGGCCTTCTCCCAACTAGGAGGAGGATAGAGCTCAAGGGAGGGTTATAAATGGGAATCTGGACACAGTTGATGCTGTCCGGATTTCTTGGTCTTATATACGCCTATCCCTCCGCAGGGTAAACGCCCCCGCCTGCGTCTCGAAATCAACCGGAACCGAGTTTACGAGCGGCAGCCATCACCTCCACCGAAGGAGGACCCGCTTCTGTGCCACCCCCAGGCACCGCCAGTGGGGTTACTGGGAGATCAGTCAGTTCGAGCGTTGGGAAGTCATTCGGCTCCGCTGGACGGGGCCTACCTGGCATGCCTGGGGGACCTCCAATACAGTGCGGGCTGGGTGCTCAGGACCCTTCCTCCCGGTACATGCGGCCTCGAACCGTCGTCCCACTGATTTGTGATCCGGCACTGGACATTCCCTGCTTATGAGATTCGCGGTTTAATCTTGTCGCACTGGTCAGAGGCCGGGGAAAGGACTGATTGGTCAGATGACGAACCTCGGATGCGTGGTGTTGGCCGTCTTTCTCCTCGTAGACGGAGGAGGTGCGGTCGAAGCAGCGAGCTGCCAAGGCCTGAATCTTGGTTTCTATCGACCTTCTGGTGTTCCTCTCGAACAGCTCCCTCGTCCGCTCCGTGAAACCGAACGACGACCAGCGCCTAAGCGGCTGTCAATTTTACCCCAGACCGAGGCCATCGTGATCGCCTAGATTGCCGAGAAGAAGGAATTGGAGAAGACATTCCGGCGGTATGAGGTCAGTAACGTCTTCTTGGATCCGACCAAACAGGAACGGTCGGTGTCATTCGATTTTCCTTCACGGCAGTGTCATGCGACAAGCTGCGTGAAGATCCTCGTTCATGACGAGGCCCGCATTCCTGCTGTGCTCCGGTACTCCTAATCCCTCCTTGCCCCGCCATTCTTCCCGATGCTAAGATTCGGCCAGGGAAGAGGGGGAGTATCATGCCGAACATTACACTGCTTGTCTCGCCGAGCTGTGGGGCTTGTCCGTCGGCGAAAA
>DASQID010000299.1:0-7296 GCA_035631775.1 Acidobacteriota bacterium | reverse complement strand
AACGCAGCCTGTATCCGTCACCTCGCAAGGAACCCTGCTCGGGCTGGACAGGCGTCGGGGATTACTGACGAAAACGGGACTTCCCGGGATCAAGGCCCTCTGAGAGCTTTTTCCGTCTATGTTTCAAAAGTCGGATTTGATCGGGAATACATGATTTGGTCTCGATCGTGGACTTGGCCAGACATTGCTCCGGTTAGCGCTGCGGAGTTTCAAGACAAAGCCTTGCAAGATAGTTCCCATCCTCTTCCATGCGAATCACTTCGCAACGCCAGCCGAACTTCTGCGCATGTTTCGTTAAGGTCATCGGATCAACGTGCAGCCAGGTGAAAAAGGGGCCAGCCACATCTCTGTACTTGAATCGCATTCGTATCTCGCCGATATAATGCCCAGATTCGGCGTTGTGTTTTTGATATGAGAGATGTATCGGCTCGCTCGTGGCACGAACATCGAGTGATGTGAATAGAATCTGTCCTCCGGGCTGGAGCAACGCCCTTGCGTGCGCAAGGAACTGGTCCAATCCCGAGAGATCTTCTACCATCCCTATTCCGTGTCCCATCATGAGGATGCTGTCGAACCTACCTCCTGCAAACGACATGACGTCAGCCCTACGGACATCTATGACTCCTCGACCTCGCATAACCTGGATTGCTTCGGGTGACATATCAATGGCACACACCTTCAGGCCTTTTTCCTGCAAGAACATACTGTGAAGACCAGCACCGGCACCCACGTCCAGAACACTGCCACGTGCCAATTCAAGGGCCGTGCGTTCAATTTCGTATTCCTCTGCAGGCCGGAAAAATGTGCTCGCAGGCAGTAGCGTTACCAAGCCATCATCTCGAACGATTTCTACTGCTGCCGACATATAGCCCTGATGGTAATCGAGAAGGGACATGCCATAAGGCTTCATCGCTTCGGCATCCATGGTTGTCTCCGAATCTCTGTCCCGCCTGTTACGTCGAACAGAAAATTATATGGCAACAATCCTGGTAAGAGGTTTCTCGTGATGTGCGTCGCTACAAACTGATTTTAGCGTCCCCGTTTTTGCTCCGAGAAGGCCCATCGACGGTTTCCGAGATCTTGATCTTATGTCAATTTCGTCCCTGTCGGCGGTTCGGACAGAAATCAGACCGCATTGTGACTGCGAAGGAGGAAGTCGGGGAAAGCGCGGGTACAATCATTCCAGCAGGCTGAAGCGGCCGTAGATAGTTACATGCGTCAGTTATCGGGACATGCAGGACTCGCAAACATGCCAGTTGTCTATAAACGGCGTTCGCTGCGACTTCTTTTTCGAGCCCCAAGGCAAAAGGCTTCTTGGTGAGGCCAAGCTCGATATCATGAGCTCCGTTACGCAAAGCATGGCTATCGAGGAGGCCACCCTTCTAAAGTCGCAGGCTGATCATTTCTTCCGGCGAGGAATTGAAAAGGTACTGCTTTTCTTTGAGGAATTGTTCAATCATAGTCAAAGGGCCAAAAGCCCTTTCCTACGATTGGCCTGATTCCTGTAAAGCTTTAAGAATCAAGTAAATGGTGCGCCCGGCGTGACTCGAACACGCGACCTTTTGATTCGTAGTCAAACGCTCTATCCAACTGAGCTACGGGCGCATCCCTGAGCCACAATAACTTACAAGACCGAAACAAGTTCCGCAATCCCGATTTTTTTCACCGTACCCATTTATGTACCCAGTCTATCGCCAATATTCTGTAAGGCAATCGACTTAAGCAGTTAAGAGGGACGCCAGGATGGGCGGCCTATATGACAAAAAGCCGGGTCCATGATTCGCATTTTCATAAGCTTTCTGAAATTCTTCGACGCCTTCTTCCATTCCCGTTGCAGCCTGGGCCTGGAGATCCTTGCACTCCGTCAGCAGCCGGGAGTGCTCAAGCGAAAAAACCCTCGTCCTTGACTGCGAATTCATGATCGAGCATTTTGGATTTTTCTCCGTCGGCTATGGCCTGCGTGGAACAACGTCCTTGTCATCGTCAAACCGGAATCGGTTGTTTCCTGGCATCGAGCTGGCTTTCGTTTGTTCTGGCGCCTTCGATCACGGCCAAGGAGACTTGGAAGGCCAATCATCAATGCCGAGATTCGAGCTCTCATTCGGCGGATGGCAAAGGAAAATCCAGGCTCATTTGCGCCGTCTGATGCGGGATTACATTTCGTATTATCACGTGGATCGAATCCACGACTCTCTTGAGAAGGACGCCCCTGCACGCCGCTGGGCATTGCGATTTCAAGACTCTGGATTTGCGTGCGTCTTATTGATGGCGACATACAACGGCGCACACAACAAGGCGCCGCCTTCCCACGCCACGCCTGTGCTGTATTCCTAAGATCGGCTTCCGCCGCCGCTTTTGCCCGCCAATCTGGCTGCGTGCGCGACAACGTTGTCCACGGTATACCCCAGCTTCTCAAACACTACCTTGCCCGGAGCAGAGGCTCCGAAGCGAGTCAGTCCGATCACGTCGCCTCCGTCTCCGACGTACTTGCACCATCCCTGAGGTACGGCGGCCTCCACCGCCAGCCGCGCACGAACGGACGGGGGCAGTACCGCATCCCGGTAATCCCGCGGCTGGGCGTCGAAGAGCTCCCAGCTCGGCATCGAAACGGTCCGCGAGGCAATGCCCTGTTCCTTCAGTTTCTGTTGTGCCGCAACGATGAGACTCACTTCCGAGCCGGTGCCGATCAGAATCACATCCGGTTTGCTCCCAAGCTCGTCCGCAAGGACATAGGCGCCGTGCCGCAGGCCATCCGCCGCTGCGTAACGAGCGCGGTCCAACGTGGGGACATCCTGACGGGTCAGCACGAGCACAACCGGTCGATTGCTCGATTCAACGGCCACGCGCCATGCGACGGCCGTTTCGTTCGCATCGCATGGGCGGATGACAACCAGGTTCGGGATTGCGCGAAGTGCAGCCAGATGCTCGATCGGTTGGTGGGTTGGGCCATCCTCACCCAAGCCGATGCTGTCATGTGTAAAAACAAATATCACTCGCAGTCCCATCAATGCAGCCAGGCGGATTGCCGGGCGCATATAATCCGAAAAAGTCAGAAAAGTCGCTGTGAAAGGGATGGTGCCGCCGTGAGCCGCCAGGCCGTTGGCAATTGATCCCATGACATGTTCGCGGACACCGAAGTGGAGATTGCGCCCCTGATAATCCCACTCTCCGCCGGCCGAGCCTTGTACATCCTTGAACCGCAGGAGCGGGCTTTGGAAATCGCCCTTATCTTTGAGTGCGGTGCGCGTCGACGGGTCCAGGTCGGCCGAGCCTCCAATCAGTGACGGAAGTTTCGCAGCGAGCGCGTTCATCACCTTTCCGGATGCCGCCCGCGTCGCCATTCCTTTCGTATCCGCCGGAAAGGCCGGTATCCCGGCGTCCCAGCCGTCCGGCAATTCCCCGCGCATCGTCTGCTGCAGCTCGCGCACCAGGTCCGGGAATTCCCTGGCATACTCGGCGAACCTGGCGTCCCATTCGGCTTCCGCTTTCTTGCCACGCTCCACAGCCTGACGGAAGTGGTTCAGTGCTTCCTCAGGAATGTAAAATGGCCGATCGACGGGCCATCCCAGGTTCTGCTTCGTCAGTTTCGCTTCCTCTGTCCCCAGCGGCGAGCCATGCGCCTCGAAGGTGTCCTGTTTGTGCGGCGAGCCGTAGCCCAGGTGAGTCCTTATCAGTATGAGTGAAGGACGGTCGGTCTGTGCCTTCGCCTCTCGAATTGCGTGGTCGATCGCAGTGAGGTCATTCCCGTCCTCTACCCTTCGCGTATGCCAGCCGAAGGCCTCGAAATGCCTGGCGCGGTCCTCGGTAAAGGTGAGATTGGTTGTCGCGGAAAGGGATACAAGGTTGTCGTCGTACAGATAGATCAGCTTCCCCAGCCTCAGATGTCCCGCCAACGAGCCGGCCTCCGACGCAACTCCTTCCATCAAATCGCCGTCGCTGACAATCGCATATGTGAAGTGGTCGATGATATTGTAGCCGGGCCTGTTGTAGCGCGCGGCGAGATAGCTTTCAGCAACCGCCATGCCGACGCCGTTGGCAAATCCCTGGCCCAATGGTCCCGTAGTAGTCTCGACACCCGGCGCGAGACCTCGTTCCGGATGACCGGGCGTCATACTCTCCCATTGGCGGAATCGCCGGATCTGATCGAGAGGAAGATCGTAGCCGGTGAGGTACAGCAGGCTGTAGAGCAGCACGGATCCATGGCCGGCCGAAAGAACGAAGCGGTCGCGATTCCACCAGCCAGGATTGGATGGACTGTGTTTGAGAAATCGGGTCCATAGAACGTACGCCATCGGGGCAGCGCCCATGGGCAAACCAGGGTGCCCGCTGTCGGCTTTTTCCACGGCATCTACTGAGAGGAAACGGATTGAGTTGATGCACAGCCGGTCCAGCGTGGACACGGCAAATGTGTTTGAAATCTGCGGCTTCACATTTAACCCCCTTTCCATAGGTTGCGGCCAGGGGGGGAAATTTTGGGGGGGTACGTTCTCGCGACTGATCTACCGTTTCCGGCAGAGGGAGGATGCTTCACGAATGAAATTTAGATTGCCGAGTGCCGGAAGTCAAAGCGTGATCCTACCTCGACCGCATCTAAATTGACAAATTATGTCGCGGTGGGAGACAACGCCTGAACCTGGCCCGACAAGACAAAAACTCGACATTCCGGTCTTGACGGAAGATCAGTTCGAGCAAATGATCAAGGAACAACGGGTGTTTTTGCCTTTGTGCCGGGCTGTATTGAGAAATGGGCTATCCACTTCACTCAGGTGACGTAGACAGGCTGTGCGCCCTTACAGGGCTCTATGAGATTTCGGCGCACAAGACCCAGGGCTCGCGCCCTGGGCTCTCCTTTCCCGCCCTTTCAGGGCTTTGCCACGAGAACCCCGAAGGGGTGGCACAGGAAAGCCCAGGGCGCAAGCCCTGGGAACAATGGGGGCCAGCCGATAAAGCCCTGAAGGGGCGACACAGATTTGTATGTCAGCTACTACTTGAGTGAACTGGATAGCCCAATTGGAGCATTCCGTCAGGAAGGCTTCACGGTCAATTTAACAGGAAACTCCGGCCTCATGCGGGAGCAATGGAGTTGGGGTGACGCACTGTAAGAGGAGAGCTTAGATGCGCATTGTGCTTGGTTCGGATCACGCGGGATATGAGATGAAGCAGAATCTAATAAAGCACGTGCTGGGGATAGGACATGAAGTGCAGGATGTCGGTACCTACAGCACGGTACCGGTGGACTATCCTGACTATGCCGAAGCTGTGGGACTGGCGATCACGAACCAGCAGGCGGACAGGGGAATTCTGATCTGCGGGAGCGGTGTCGGTGCATCGGTTGCTGCCAACAAGATTCCAGGCATTCGTGCCGGATTGTGTCACGACGCTTATTCGGCGCACCAGGGTGTTGAACACGACGATATGAATGTGCTTGTACTGGGTTCGAGAGTGATTGCAGCGGAGCTTGCCCATGACCTGGTCACAGGCTTCTTGGGCGCACATTTCAGCGGTGAGGAACGCCATGTGAGGCGATTGGCCAAGGTGAAGAGCCTTGAGAGCAGGTATCAATCGACCCCCTCGAAATCCTGACGGTATCCAGGCTGCTCTTGCGAAGATCATCTAATTTGATCTGCACTCTATCCTAAAGTCCCTTACACTCAAGCACTTCGTCCAAATGCACACCCATTCACATAAGGATGGTCCTGCTGATCATTTCTTTGAGTTTCACTGGTGCCGGCGCTATCTTTAGATTGATCCCTCCTTGCGCTTCGCGGCGTTTAAAAGCTGGCGGCCCGAAGCCATCAGAAAAACTTCGACAAGGATTACGACACTATTATCAGCGCCACATCGGTAAAGCCGAGCAGTATCGCGAACCGGCCAGCAAGCTCTGCGCCGGCTCGACTGAGTGGTTGTTACGAGATGTCACGACCTCGCCTGATGGTGTGTCTCGAAAAGAAGGAATCGCGATGACAGATCACATACGTAAAGCCAGAGAACTGATGAGCCGCAGCCGAGCCGAGAAGTTTGCGGTTGGGGCCTTCAATATCGACAATCAGGAGACCTTGACGGCGGTGGCGCGAGCCGCTAAAGCGAAGAATTCGCCCGTCCTGGTTGAGGTCAGCCACGGTGAGGTTGAGATGCTCGGCCTCGATAACCTGCGCGACCTGGTCGATAACTACAAAGCTGAATACGGCATCGAAATGTACATCAATCTGGACCACAGCCCGAGTGTCGAGGCGGCTCAAGCCGGAGTCGATGCCGGTTTTGAGTTCATTCACATTGATATAAGCCAAGCCAATCATGACGCCGCCGACGAGGAGATTATTGCCGCCACCAGAGAAGTGGCGGAATATGCCAAAAAAACCGGGGCCCTGGTTGAGAGCGAACCACACTACTTCGGCGGCAGCTCAAACGTCCATACAGAGGAAATTGACTACGAGGAGATTAAGAAGACGTTTTCGACACCCGAAGGCGCCAGGCGATTTGTTAAGGCGACCGGCATCGATACCTTTGCCGCAGCGGTTGGCAACCTGCACGGCAAGTATCCCGTGCCCAAGCGTCTCGATCTGGAACTCTTGCGGCGCATACGTGAGGCTATCGACTGCAACATCAGCCTGCACGGAGGCAGCGATACCCCCGGCCACTACTTCGTTGAGGCGGCCAGGATCGGTGTAAACAAGGTAAACCTGAACTCCGACATGCGTTACGCTTTTCGCACCACGCTCGAAGAGCAGCTCAAGCTGCATCCGGATGAGTATGCGATCATCAAGCTTGAGGGGCCGGTTATCGACGCAGTGCAGAAGGTCGTCGAGGAGCACATAGACCTCTACGGCTCTGCCAACAAGGCGCACCCGTAGAAGTCGTGCACGACTTCACCGCGCTGTCTCCCGGCTTGGGTGACCTTCCGCGCACGACGGGACAGGAGAAACCTGGCGGAGCGCCGACGATAACGAATTTCCCACGACGCGCGCTGTTGATGGGCACGGCAGCAACAACGGATCATAAATACGGGAGAGCCAGCATGAGTTCTCAATCGCCGGAATCCACAAGCGCGTTGCCGGCGGCGCGGAATATGAGGTCGAACCGGCGGTTCAAGCGAATCGCGGCAAGACAGTTTTCTTGCACCAAAGCCGGCTCGATTTCGGACACATTCGTAGCGCGTTCGTCAGTGCCCTCCATATGCATCAGCCCCTGATCCCGGCGGGAGGCAGAGACCTGGCCAGCGCGGAAATCGGCTACCATCCGCAGAGCAGGTGGCTTGACGAAGCCCCCCAGAGGGGGGCAAGCCAGTAGCCCCGGGGG
>DASQID010000298.1:0-5913 GCA_035631775.1 Acidobacteriota bacterium | reverse complement strand
GCTCGTTCATGTTCATTATGAGGATGTCCGTGTCTCCATCGTTGTCGAAATCGCCAAATGCTGCACCGCGACTGGAGTGGGGTTGAATCGCTCCCGGGCCGCTTCGTTCGGTGACATTTTCAAATGTACCGCCTCCCCTGTTTCTGAAAATGATGCGCGGTCCCCGGTGGGGGTACTGCGGAAAATACTGCTCGACCTCAGGATAGACGTTGCCTGTGACGTATGCCAGGTCCGGGAAGCCGTCATTGTCGAGGTCCGGCATGCCGGCGCCCCACTCAACGTAGCGATTGAGGACCGCCAGGCCCGCCAGCACAGCGACGTCCTGAAACCGTCCTGTTCCGGTGTTGCGATAGAGTGCGGGTATATCGTCGGCGAAATGTGTCTTCAGGATGTCAAGCAGACCGTCATCATTGAAGTCGCCGACGGCCAGCCCCATTCCGGCCTGCTTATTGCCGTCTGCATCGTATGCGACGCCTGCGGGCACGGCAGTATCGGTGAACGTGCCGTTCCCGTTATTGTGGTAGAGAATGGAGGCCGTAGAGTCGCAGGCGACGTAGATGTCGGGCCACCCGTCGCCATCGAAGTCAGCCGCTACGGCGGTCATTGGGTATCGCTCCCTGACATTGGCAATTCCCGATTTTTCGGATACATCTGAAAAGGTGCCGTCCCCATTGTTGTGGTACAGGAGATTCGTGTCGGTCGGCAAGCCTTTAGGTCCGCAATTCACCGGGATGCCTTTCCAGACACAATTGGCGCCCTTTCCAGGTTCGCCGGCGGTCCGGACGTCAAAGGCGAGATAGTTCGCCACGAACAGATCGAGTCTGCCATCCCTGTCGTAATCGACAAAGCTGCATCCCGAACCCCACCGTGTTCCTGTATTCAGTAATCCCGCCTTGGCTGTCACATCCTCAAAACTGCCGTCACCCCGGTTGCGATAGAGGACATTCGCACCGTAATAGGTGATGAAGAGGTCCAGAAAACCATCGTTGTCGTAGTCCCCGACACAGACGCCCGACGCCCAGCCGGTTCTGCGCAAACCGGCCCGGTCGGTGACATCGGTGAATGTGCCGTCGCGGTTGTTGCGATAGAGACGATTAGTGGGCGCTTCTCCCTCGGGATAGGATTGGTTTTCGCGGCTCCCTGCCCGCAAGCGCGTGCCGCTGAGAACCAACACGTCCTCCCAGCCGTCATTGTCGTAATCGATGAAAGCGACCCCGCAGCCGTTGGTTTCGATAATGAAGCGCTTCTTGTCGATCCCGCCGTAAACGGAGGGACACCGGAGTCCCGCCTCCGTGGCGACGTCGACCAGGGACACCGGCCAAGAGTTTGGGTCGGCGGGAATTCCCGCAGACTGCACCAACGCACTCACCAGACAGAGGCAAACGATACCAAGTCCACAATCCGCAATCCGCAATCCTCGATTGCGTGAATTATTTCTCATCGCTGTGGAGGCGTTCGGAAATGTCGAACTCCCGCTTTGCCTCTTCCGGGCGGCCCTGTTGTTGAAGCACCTGGGCGAGCATGTAGTGAGCCGATCTGTTGTTGGGATCGAACTGAATGGCGTGCCGCAGCATGCCTTCCGCCGCCGGAATCTGTGATCTGTTCATGTAAGCCTTCCCCAACAGGATATAAGGAGCACTATAGTAGGGGTTGAGCCAAATGGATTTCTGCAAGGCGGCAACCGCGTCGTCCCACTTGAGCTGCCGGGTATAGGCGTCGCCCAGTCGGTAGAGTGCCATTGAGTTCGCCGGATTGAGCTCCAGTTCCTGCTTCATCTGTGCGATGCCCTCGTCAAGTCGTGCCCTGAAAATATCAATCTCACCCAGCAGGAAGTGAGCCTGCGGCAGCCTGGCATCTTCCTTCAAGGCTTGAAGCAGCTCGGCCTGCGCGTACTCCTCGAACTCGAGCCGGGTCATCATCTGAGCAGTCAGCAGGTGCGCCGCGGGGGACTCGATTTCAACCCCGAACATCCGTGCGAACGCCTCCCGAGCCTTGGCCGGCTGGCGTGTCTGCACATATGCCATGCCCAAAACATAGAGGAGGTCAGCGTTGTTCCCCGCCCAGGAGCGGCTTTGCTCGAGAAAGGGGAGGGATTCCGGGATGTGGCCGGCCAGGTAGTGACAAAGCCCGAGGATCTGAATTGTCTCCCGGCTTTCCTGGGACTCCGGACGGAATCTGTCCACGACAGCTGTGAGTTGCTCGATGGCGTGAACCGGATCGTTGGAGTGATAAAACGCCACACCCATCATCTGCGCGACTCTTGGGTCATTCCCGGAGTTCAGGGATCGCAGCTTCTCAATGGCTTGCGCTTGTTTCCCTTGGTCGATCAACGCCCGCGCATCTGCGATCCCGGCTGCGATCCCATCCGGCTCCTGCGAAAACGCCGGGAAGAGCAGTGCCATAATCAACATGGCTGGGATGACTCTGCAGAATGCTCTAAAACACGAACTCATGGCTTACTCTCTGACCGATTTATTGTCAGAGCCCAGGTTCAAAGTTCAGGTTATCTGACCCCCGGCCTCTGACCGCTGGCCCCCGACTCCCGGCCCGCGGCCCCCCTCACCTCGGTGTCGCAGTGCCTTCTTTCAGGGTCAGGATCTGGTCCGAGGCAATACCAAACCACTCTTCCGCCAGACCATTCGGCCAGCGCACTTCGAGTCTATCCACTCTGGTCGCCGCGCCGAGACCGAAGTGCACGCGAAGGTCATTCTGCGACAGATAGCTGCCTCCACCGCGCACTTCCTGATATTGGCTGATGGTCCCGGTCACGGCGCGTAACCGGCTGCCAATTGCACTGCGGTTGGATTTCGTCCCCACAAGCCGGACTGTCAGCCAATGATTGCCGTTGCTCGAATCGAGACGGAAAAGGTCAGGCGTGTCATGAACGTTGTTTATGATGATATCGACCTTGCCGTCGTTGTTGAAATCGCCAAACGCGCACCCGCGGCTGGCCTTCGGAGTGGTCGCCGGCGGGCCGAGCAACTCGGTGATTTCCTCGAATTTCCCATTTCCTAAATTTCTGTAGACCACCTTCCGCTGCTTGTATCCGGCCTCGGTCTTCAGCTGGCTCACTTCCGGATAGACGTGACCGTTTGCCAGGAAAAGATCCAACCACCCACGATTCTCCAGGTCGATAAAGCCGCAGCCCCAACCCAGCCAGCGCGTGGTGGTTCCGATGCCGCTGTAAAAGGTCGAATCGTCGCAAAAGCCTTTGCCTGTGTTCGTGTAAAGCGTGGAGGTGTCCCCTGCAAAGTTGGTCTTGAAAATGTCCATCCAGCCATCCCGGTTGTAGTCGCCGATTCCGACACCCATGCCTGCCTGCGGCTTCCCATCCTGGCTGTAGGCGCAAGCCGCCCTGACACCGATATCGGTAAACGTGCCGTCATGGTTGTTACGGTACAGGGCACTTGGGTTTGAGTCATCCGCCACGTAGATATCCGTCCACCCGTCGTTGTCAAAATCCAGCGTGCTCACACCGAGTCCGTATGTGCCGCCGGCTTTTGTGATCCCTGCCTTTTCGGAGACATCCTCAAAAGTCCCGTCCCCCCTGTTGTGAAAGAGGACATTTCTCCCGCCTTCCAGGCCGGGCGGTCCGCAGGCGACCTTGATCCCTTTGTACTTGCAGAGACCCGATTCCGGCACGGGAGCCGTCTCCGGATCAAAATCAATGTAATTGGCTACAAAGATGTCGAGGTAGCCGTCGCGGTCGTAGTCGAGAAAGGCACATCCCGTACCCCATCTCCTGCCGTTCGATACCAATCCCGCTTTCTCGGTGACGTTCTCGAATGTTCCATCTCCCCTGTTGCGGTAGAGCTGGTTCTGACCCCAATAGCTCACGAAAAGGTCAACGTTTCCGTCGTTGTCATAGTCCCCCACGCACACACCCTGTCCCCAGCCACTGTGCGTCAAACAGGCCTTCTGCGTGACATCTTCGAATGTGCCGTCGCCCCTGTTGCGGTAAAGGTGGTTTGTCGGCTCCTGGTCCTTGGGAAAACCCTCGAGTGTGTAGCCGTTAACCAAGAAGATGTCCAACAGGCCGTCGTTGTCATAGTCGAGGAAGGCTGCGCCGCAGCCCGTTGTCTCCAGGAGATACTTGTTGGTTTCTTTACCGCCGTAAACAGTAACCGACTTCAGACCTGCCTGCTCCGCCACATTGGTGAGAGAGAATCCCAACTGCCCGAGCGCGTTCTGGGCCTCGCTTCTGCGCGTAATACCCGGATAAACGGAAGCGGCCAGAATCAACAGTAATATGGCTATCCATCGCGAATCGCGGATTGCGGATTGCGGTCTCTTTTCAATCCGCAATTCGCAATTCGCAATCCGCAATGGACAACCCTGTTCTGTTTTCTTCATCGATCTCAGTTCTTTGATCTTGTTGATTTGAGGCTGGGGGACAGTCGCCGGGCCTCGCTGAACTGTTCCCGGGCTTTCTCGAGGTCTCCTGCTTGTTCGAGCGCTCGCGCCAGTTCCAGATGCGCCTTTACCATATCCGGAGCAAGCCTTACGGCCTCGCGGAATTTCTCGATTGCTCCCTGGAGGTCGTTCTTCTCGAGTCTCCGCACCCCGTTGCTGAGGGCGAACGTCGCTGCCTGGGTGTCGGCTTTCCTTTTGTTGAGCCTCTCAGCCTCCGCGAGTGCGCCCTCTGCGCCCGTGGAGTCTGGGACCTGTCGAAGACTCTGCCCCAGACTCAGATAGGCTTCTGCTGAATCAGGCCGATACCTGATGGTTTGCCGGAACTCGGAGATTGCATCTTCGATTTTCCCCTGCTGCTTCAAGATTGTGCCCAACATGTAATGAGCTTCTGCGTAGTCAGGCTTCACCGCAAGAGCGGCACGGTAGCAGTCTGATGCCTCTGCCGCCCTGCCTGTCTGCCAGAGAACAACACCCAGAGTGAAATGCGCTTCCGGAAGTTTGGGATCGATCTTGATGGCTTTCCTGAGCTCGGTTTCCGCTTCGGCAAAATCGTCCTCTTGCTTGAGGGCCATGCCCAGATTGTAGAAAGCCTCGGCGGAGTCAGGTGCCTGCCGGGTGAGTTCCCGATAGACATCGATGGCTCCCTCCAGATCTCCTTCTTGAAGGAGCGCGCTGCCCAAGTTGTGGCGGGCTGCGAGGTCTTCTGGATGTGCTTTGATCAGTGTCCGGAAAGTGTCGACGGCCTTTTCTGCCTCGCCTTCTTGGATTAGTGCAAGACCCAGAGAGTTCGCCGCATCCTTGTCCGAGGGATCGATTTCTGAGGCTTTTCGGAATTGTTGAATAGCTTCGTCGAGATCCCCGTAATCCTGAAGGGCCAAGCCGAGCTGAGTGTGAGCCTGTACAAGATCCGGGCTCAGCCGGATGACTTCCCTCAGGTTTTCAAGAGCGCCGTCGAGATCTCCTTTCCTGCGTTGCGTTAGCGCAAGGTAATAACGCGCCTCGGCATGTCTGGGATTCAGCCTCACAGCTTCTCGGAGAGCCGACAGGGCAGCATCCGTGTTATTGATCCACCATTCGGTGGCTCCAAGGTGGTATTGCGCGTCGAAGTAGTCAGGTCTCAATTTGACGGCCGTTTTGAACTCCTGAACCGCCTCGCCGGTATTTCCGCTTTGGCCGAGTGCAAAGCCCAGCCGGTCATGAGCCTCTGCCATCTTGGGAGCGGGGCGCACAGCCTCACGATAGGCGGGGATGGCGGCCGTGAATTCCCCTTTTTGTTCGGAGATTACCCCAAGAAGATAATATGCCTCTGCCGATGCGGGATTCAGTTTCAGGGCCTCGTCCAGCTTTTCCTTGGCTGAATCCGCCTTGCCCTCCTGCATAAGTCTCGCTGCTTCGGATGCCAGGGCAAGCGAACTGTTCTGGGCCTTGGACGGAGCGGCATTCTGCCCAGCGGCGGGCATGGCGCCGCACAATAGGACCAGAGACAATAGCGACACCCTC
>DASQID010000297.1:0-15261 GCA_035631775.1 Acidobacteriota bacterium | reverse complement strand
GACGAGCTATACCCGGGGTGGTATGTGAGGAGCGAGCAACAAAGCCAGCGGGCCTGCGGGCCGCAGCCTGAAAGGGCGCGGCGGCGGGCGGGCATCTGCTTCGTTGCCGCTCCTCGACGATATACACCGATATCGCCTGCGCTGCGGCGCCACGCATCTGCCCGCCCCAGGAGCGCTGCAGGCGCGACGGTGCTCGCGCCAGACTGTGAATTTATTCTCGCGCCGGCCCTTAGCACTATAAGGAAATCCACGTGAATTCCAAGCGGCTTTTTCTTGTCGATGGCATGTCCCACATTTACCGGGCCTACTACGCAATCAAAGGCCTGAGTAACTCCAGGGGGCTTCCCACGAATGCGATCTACGGTTTCACCACGATGCTCCGCAAGCTCATCCAGGACGAAAAGCCGGATTACATCGGAGTTGCCGTAGATCTGGAGGGTCCAACGGTCCGGCACGAGAAATTCGACGCATATAAGGCTACCCGCAAGCCGATGCCGGAAGACCTGGTTCAGCAGATTCCCTATATCCGGCGCGTGTGCGAGGTCTTCCAGGTCCCGATACTGTCATACCCGGGCTATGAGGCGGACGACGTGATAGGCACTCTTGCGACACAAGCTGCAAACCAGGGATTGGGGAGCATCATCGTGACGAGCGACAAGGACATGCTGCAGCTGGTCACGGATCATGTTCTGGTTTTGGATCCGATGAAGGACAACTTGATCCTGGACTCTGCGAAGGTTGTGGAAAAATTCGGGGTCAAGCCCGAACAGATTCCCGATCTGCTGGGCCTCTGGGGTGACAGCGTGGACAACATTCCCGGAGCTCCCGGCATCGGCGAGAAAGGGGCGCGCGAACTGATTCTAAACTTCGGATCGCTCGAGAATTGTCTCCGGAACTGGGAGAAGGTCGGCCGCAAGACTTATCAGGCAAGTCTACGCGACAATGCCGAGTTGATCCGGATGAGCCTGGAACTGGCTACGATTCAAAAAGGCCTTCCGCTCACACTGGATCTGTCGACCCTGGTTCTGCGCGAACCTGATCGCGCCGCCGCATTCGAATTATTCGCCGAACTGGAATTCAAGAATCTCATGAGAGAGTTTCTTGACGAGGAGAAGAAGGAACCGCTGAAAGGAAGCTGGCTTACCGGCGAAGCCGCCCTCGATTTCCTGCACGCCTTGGACCGGCAGCCTCGTATTTTTTTTGCACTGAACTACCAGCTGGGCACTCTGAATCGCAGGAGGGCCGAATCCGCCTGCGTTCAGGGTGAATCGGGAGATGCTGGAGGCATTGACCTGCGTGATGAACCTCTCGCCCGCGAATGGGCGAAGCTCATGCAGAATCCAGGATTGAAGAAGGTCTGCTGGGACGCCAAGCTCAGCCTCCTCTCACAGGAGTCCCGCGGCTGTCGAATGGACTGCAACGTCGATGATGTCATGCTCATGGCCTTTCTGACCGCGCCTCACGTCGGCGAATATTCGCTCAGACGTTGGGCCCTGGATCAGCTGCGTCTTTCCCTGCCGGAGGAAAAGTCCGAGAGTCAGGACAGTCTGCCGGGATCAGCGCCCGGAGCCACTATCGATGATTTGTGTCGCCGGCTCGAGGCGACTCGGCGGCTTTATGAAATGCTCGATCCCCGCATCGATGAGCTGGGATTGCGAAAGCTATACCAGGAAATGGAAATCCCGCTCTTTCCGGTTTTGGCCGACATGGAACGCACCGGGATTAAGGTCAACCGAGGTATGTTGCAGAAGATGTCGGGCGTCATGGAGAAGCAGCTGGCAGAGCTGACAGGCAAGATCTATGAGGCGGCCGGCGCAGAATTTAACATCAATTCTCCCAAGCAGTTAGGGGAGATACTCTTTGAAAAGTTGAACCTCCCGACCATGAAGAAGACCCGGAAAACAGGGGGCTACAGTACCGATCAGGCGGTCTTGGAGGAACTGGCCACATCTTACGAGATCCCACGTCTGATCCTGGAATATCGGCAGGTTGCCAAGCTCAAGTCCACATACGTCGATGCTCTGCCGGCATTGATCCACCCTAAGACGGGACGTGTCCACACCTCATTCAACCAGACAGGAGCTGCCACAGGCCGGATCTCCAGCTCCGATCCCAACCTGCAGAATATTCCCATTCGGTCAGATCTGGGACGCCTGATCCGCGGCGCTTTCGTTCCCGAGGAAGGAAACCTGTTGATCTCTGCGGATTATTCACAAGTTGAACTTCGTGTCCTGGCACATCTTTCAGAGGATGACGTCCTGATCGATGCCTTTCGTCATGATGAAGACATTCATGAACGAACCGCGCGCGAGGTTTTCAGCGAGCAGCAACTGACAAACAGCAGCGAGTGCCGCCGGATGGCCAAAGTAATCAATTTTGGGATCGTCTACGGTTTGTCTGCATTCGGACTGGCACAACGACTGGGAATTCCGCGCGAGCAGGCCCAAGCCATAATAGACGCGTATTTCCAGCGCTATAAGGGCGTCCGAGCGTGGCTTGACCGGACTGTCGAGGAGGTCCGTAAGACAGGGCGTGTTCAAACACTCTTCGGCCGGATCAGGCCCATCCCGGACATCCACAGCAAAGACTATAACTTGCGGCAATTTGCCGAACGGACCGCAGTCAATAGCCCGATCCAGGGAACTGCTGCGGATATAATCAAACTGGCCATGATCCGCCTTCACAAGTCTTTGCAGAACAGGCAGCTCTCGGCTAAAATCCTTCTGCAGGTGCACGATGAACTGGTTCTTGAGGTCCCCAAGGCGGAGGTGGATCAGATGCGACTCCTCGTTCGCGAGGAGATGGAGCACGCTGCGACCCTCCTTGTTCCACTGAAAGTGGATTTGAATGTAGCCGACAATTGGATGGACATGAAATAAAAGCGGAACCTGCGTCCCGCTGAAGCGTGTATGCATATGTCACTGTGGAGATTGGGGAAGAAAGTAGTGAATCCAGACGCGCGGAGCGGTGCCCTCGAACTCAACGGATTTGAGATTGATCTGCCGAGGTCCGGAACGTCTTCGGACAACGACCTCGTGCGCGAGTTCATCGGCGGCAACGACGCGGCCTTTACCCAGCTCGTCACAAAGTACAAGGATGCTCTGACAAATTATCTCAACGTGATGGTGGGCGATTATGACATCGCCGTGGATCTGTCTCAGGAGACATTCCTGCGTGTCTATAAGAACATCGGCCGCTACAGCAATATTTACCAGTTCTCCACCTGGATCTACCGTATTGCGACAAACCTGGCCATTGACGAAATGCGTTTCCGCAAGCGCAGGGGACAGGTGTTCTATAGAAACGTCTGGGCCACGAAGCAAGCCGGCGCGGAGGATGGGCCGGAGTACGAGATTTCCGATGCGCGGCGCGGCCCCAGGGATGAAGTACTGCTCAAGGAGAGCAGCCAGGTACTCGGCGACGCGATTCGTTCGTTGCCGGAGAAGTACAGGATTGCTTTTATCATGAAGGAAGTCCAGGAGCTGCCTTACGAGTCAATCGCAAAGGCATTGAACTGTTCGCCCGGCACGATTAAGTCGCGCTTACACCGGGCGCGGGAGCTTCTGCAACGCAAGCTGGAGCACTACCTGTAGCCAAGACTATGGACTGTCGCAAGTTTCATAAGAATTTGGAAGATTACCTGGAAGGGGGACTGGATTTTCCGGGCCGCTTTGGCATCGAGCGTCATGCACAGCAGTGCTTTGGCTGTGGACGTGAGCTTGCCAGTGCACAGAAGCTCGGCCAAATGGCGCATCAGCTCAAGCGAGTGTCCGCGCCGCCGGATTTTGAGGCAGCGGTCCTCAGTAGGATCCATGCGAAGGGCGCCTCACGGCATTGGCCTCTCCGAAGATTTTGGATCTACGGTTTTGATTATCCCTCCTGGCGTCTCGCAGCGCTCGGTGCGTCCGCGCTGGCACTGCTGGGTCTCGGGATATTCCTCGCCGCCCACCGTTCTGATCGGGATGTTTCATCCCGGCAGGACATCGAAGTGCTTACGGCTACTCCTCAAATGGAGGAACCGGGCAGTCCTCAAGCGGTTGACGGCCCTGGGCTTGCTCCTGTGGCTCTGAGTTCCCCCGGAGCGAACCAGGGCCGTTTGATCGAGGACAGCGGATACGCAACACAGATTGAACCTTCGGGGTATGTAGATTACCTGGTTCCTGGCCCGGGTGATCGCCAGATGATCGTGCGGTTGCCTAAGACCATCCTAATGCGGTATGGTCAACCTTCCGAAGAATACTATATTCGGAATGTGAGCCACTGAACCAAGCCATGCTTCGTCTAAGTGTCGGCAACAGATTCCACAAATCCTTGCCCTTGCTGCTGGCGGCTCTCGCCTCTCTTTACGCTACCGGCAGTGCAATGCCGCCAGACGAGGATCAAAAGGCTTCCAAGGAACAGGTCGATGTCGCTCTAGTCCGCCTGGTCATCACTACTGAAACCCGCGGCGCGAGCGAGTCGATTGAGATCAACGGGAAGCGGATTCCCGATTATCATCCCACCATCATCCAGGTTTTTCCTTCCACTGGCATTGTCATGGATGATCAGGGGCATGTTTTGACCCTCCTCGGCTACCGTTGGGTGGATATGGGATCAAACAAGCCGCGCGTCGATATCCTGACTAACGAAGGCCAAAAATATAAAGGCAAGCTCATCGGGATTGATCAGAGCCTGGGCGTGGCCGTGGTAAAACCTCTGGAAGGAAAACTCAAGCCGACGCCGCTCTGCCTGCGCTGCGAAATCCGCGATGGAACCACCGTGATGACGCCCGTCGTAGAAGGCGCCGGATTTCCACAGTTCGAAGAGGCTCAGATTCAGTCCGTCGGCACACCCGCCGGCGCGGCAGAAAGCGGCGGCTGGGTTGTGACCGTGAACCGGCCATTGCCCGGAGTTGGCGAGCCCATTCTCAACACAAACCATCATGTCCTCGGCTTTATCGCCAGTCAGAGGCCTTCGAATGACGATCCGATGGGAATGCGCACGATTGTCTATCCGATGTCGCAACTGCTGAGCCTTGCGGAGAAGATCATACACGTCGGGGGCGATATCTGTACGGGTTGGCTAGGGATCAACATTGATCCCACCCCATTGCCGGACGGCATATTGGTGACGCAGATTCTGGAGGACGGCCCGGCCCAGAGAGCTGGTCTTGCTCCACGGGATATCATCCAGAAATGGAACGGCAGCAATATCCAGGATGCCCGTCAACTCATTCAACTGGTACAGAACACAGAGATCGGATCCAAAGTATCCCTTCAGGTTTTCCGCCAGGGCAAGACACTCACCATTACCCCCCTTATCCAAGCGCGAAAACAGAGTGAAAGTCCGGGAAGATTCGTGTTCAATTTTCCCGGAGTAGTGTCAGTACCCGGCCAGGAGGGTGCGATCGACCTACCGCGTCCCAGGGTCGGCATTGAGACGGTACAGTTGACACGGCAACTGGCGGATTTTCTCCAGATGCCTGGTCAGTCGGGGCTGCTGGTCCTGAAAGTGGATCAGCGCGCGGCCGCCCATCAGGCTGGAGTCATGGTTGGCGATGTGATCCTGGCGGTAGACGGCGAGCACATCTCGGATCCACAGGTCTTCTCCTCGCATATTCAGTCGCGAGGCTGGGGAGGCCGGTTGATCCTCAAACTGCTGCGCAAGGGGGTCGAACGGACTCTTACGATCCATCTCCCAAAACTTCCTTCCTCGCTGATCCCGAACAAAAAGTAAAGCAACTTCCTAAGTCCTTGTCCTAGCCGACAGAGCCGGAGAATCATCCAACTCCCATACGGATCTGGAAATCGCGGGATCGGTTTCTGGATTTGAATTCCGCGCGGTTTCCAGCGTTGTGCCACCCACCCTCTAGGACTGGAGATTTACCATGTCAGCGCACGTGAAGCTCAGGTTCTGGACTCTCTGGTTTCTGATCAGTCTGGCCTTGTTCGCTGGTTCGGCCCAGGCGCAACCCGGGATCAAGCCTAAAGTCAGCCTGACAGATCCTGCCAACGGTGCAACCAACGTCAGCCGATTCAAGGACTGTATTACGGTCACCTTTGACAGCGCGATGGACACTTCGGCGTCAGGATGAGGCCTGCCTACATCCAATTGGTATATCGGGCAGGGCAACACGAGTTGCAGCTGGTCCGGGGATAGGCGAACGATAACTTATTGTCGGCCGGACCCCACCACTAACCCGCTGCCTTGGGGAAGCCAGGTGAGCGTGTATCTGAACCCGTCAACGCTGCCACCGAGGTTCAAGGATACTGACGGCGATTTCCTGGATTCTTACACTTTTTCGTTTACGATCGAAGCGCCTTCAGGTGCCGGCAAGGTGAAAGTGTCTGCGAATCCGGCCAAAGGGTTTTCCTGGCCCTATTATCTTTATACGCCTGCTACGCCAAAGAATCCTCCTGTTGGGTGTGGAGTATGACTGGGGCAACTTCTCAGAATGACTTCCTTCCCAATAACTAAAAGAGGAGGCGCGTGCGGATGTTTGTGTCGAGCGATTCGATCTGATTCTTGACCGCCCTAGATAGACTCCGTTCCACATCCATGATCAGGTAACCGACACCGTTGCGGGTGTTCAAGTATTGCGATCTGATGTTGACCCCCATGGCAGCCACCAGCCCGTTGATGCGGCTGAGCACCCCGGGTACATCCCTGTGGATGTTCAGCACGCGATGGCTGTCTTTCAGCAGAGGCAACTCAACCTCGGGCAGATTCACGCACCCGGTTGAGCTGCCTGTGTCCACGTACTTTATCAGCGCCTCGGCAACCTCAATACCTATATTGTGCTGTGCTTCCTCGGTGCTGCCGCCGATGTGCGGGGTCAGAATCACATTCTTAAGACCGCGTAGTTCTGAAACGAAAGGCTCACCGTTGGACTTCGGCTCATTGGGGAAAACATCGATGGCCGCACCGCCGAGATAACCACCGATGAGCGCTTCACTCAAAGCGCCCAAGTCCACAACCGATCCCCTGCTCAAGTTCAGCAGGAAGCTTCTCGCGGGCATGAGTGCGAGCTGCTCGCGTCCGATCATCCCCCGTGTCAGCTGTGTCTCAGGAACGTGCAGGGTGACAAAATTGGAGATCTTCAGAAGCTCTTCGAGACTTCCTACCTGTCGCGCATTGCCCAGCGGCAGCTTCCTGACGATGTCGTGAAACACCACCTTCATGCCGAGGGCTTCCGCCAGAAGCCCCACCTGCGGACCGATGTGGCCATAGCCAACGATACCGATGGTTTTCTGGCGGACTTCTACGCAGCCTTGCGATGATTTTGCCCATCGTCCTGCGTGAAGTTCCATGGAGCGCTGTGCCGCACCTCTTGCCAGCATGACGACTTCCGCAATGGTCAACTCGGCAACGCTGCGGGTGTTGCTGAAGGGCGCATTGAAAACGGCTACTCCCCGCCGCGTCGTGGCTTCAAAGTCCACCTGATCCGTGCCGATGCAGAAACAGCCGATCGCCAGGAGGTGCGGTGCGGCCTCGATGACGCGCGCGCTGATTCTGGTCTTGGAGCGGATGCCGAGCATGTGGACACCGGCGACGGCGTTCAACAGCTGTTCCTCCGAGTAAGCACCCGCCTGCCTTTCAATGTGCGAATAGTCGGCAGCCCGGAAACTCTCTTCGGCGGCGGCGTGAATGCCCTCCAGAAGTAGGACCTTGATCCTTTCTTTGGGGAACGAGAGTCGTTTCATGAGACGATACTATAACCGGTTTTGCGGTTGAGGCACAGAGACCCCGGCACGATAGAACAGCCAGGCGGAGACAATGAGGCCAACCGTCACGATGAAGATGCGCAGGTACCTTTGATCGACTCGCCTAGCGAGTCTTGCGCCGGCATAGCCGCCGACGACCGCACCTGCGGCCATGAGCAACGCTATGTGCCACACCACCAGGCCCCTGATAATGAAGTAAATCAGGGCCGTCCCGTTGATCAGAAACCCGAGGATGGTCTTGACCGCATTCATGCGGTGGATGTCGTGGAATCCCATAATGGCAAGCGATGCCAGCATCAGGATCCCGATTCCGGCGCCGAAGTACCCGCCATAGGCCGCGACAAACAGCTGGAAGCAAAATCCCCATGCACGTCCGAGGCTGCTGACGTTCTCGTCACCTGCCGCACCCAGATGAAGCAGGCGCGCAAATGGATCGCGCAGGGCGAAGAGCAGCGTGGCGAAGAGAATGAGAAACGGGACAATCTGCGCAAAGAGCCGGTCCGACGTGATTGCCAGAATCCAAGCACCCGACAGACCTCCGATCAGGCTCGGCAGCAGGAGGGTCATCAGCACAGTACGCTGTTTCGGCAGGTCGTGCCGGTAGGCAACCGCACTGCTGAGCGAGCCAGGGCAGACCGCCGCGGTATTGGTGGCGTTTGCCGAAACTGGCGGCACGCCGAAGGCAATCAAGGCAGGGAATGACACGAGCGTGCCACCGCCCGCAACGGAGTTGATCGCACCCGCAATGACACTTGCCACAGACAGTCCTGCCAATCCCGCAATGCTTTCTGTCATCGACATTCCTATAGGCGAAGTTGCCCGCAGACTTTACCATATTGCTTTCGAAGCCAGAAGCCAGCAGCCAGAATCTTGATCTAGTTGGGATCTTCGAGGCTCTTGGCGTACTTCGCGACTTTGCGGTAGGCTTTCAAGGTTGAGTGACATGAGGATCCCTGTCTTTCTCGCGGCGAGATCTCTAAAACCATGGCAAATATCGAGGGGAATGGGCGGTCAGGGAAATTCCTTACCCGCGACGAAGAGCGCGATCTCGGCTTTGGCAGCGTTGTTGCTCGCGAAAGTCGGAATCGCCTGCTCAACAGGGACGGCAGTTTCAGCGTCGCACGAACCGGGCTCGGCTTCTGGGCGACTATCAGCCCGTACCAGGCCCTGCTCACCATGCCTTGGGTCAAGTTTCTGAGCCTCGCCGCAGGTTTCTATCTGCTCGTGAATGCCATGTTCGCCTGCGCGTATGTGCTTTGCGGTCCGGATTCCTTGAAGGGTATAAGGGATCCGGGCGTCGGCGAGTTTCTGCGCGCCTACTTCTTCAGCGTGCAAACCCTTGCGACTATAGGATACGGACACATCAATCCCTCCGGCCTTGCCGCCAATCTGTTGGTAACGCTCGAATCACTTGTCGGCCTGCTGGGATTCGCCCTTGTCACCGGAATGCTGTTTGCGCGCTTCTCCAGGCCCACCGCCAAAATCGTGTTCAGCAAGGTTGCCGTCGTAGCCCCGTATCGGGGCATCAGTGCCTTCGAGTTCCGCATTGCCAACCAACGCAACAATGAAATCGTCGAGCTCGAAGCCAAGGTTCTCTATAGCAGGATGGAGTCGTCCGAGGGTAGGAGCGTTGGCCGATTCTACGACCTGGAACTGGAGCGCAGGAAGGTCGTATTTTTCCCATTGAGCTGGACGATCGTCCACCCCATCGACGAGACCAGTCCACTCCGCGGCGTGACCGAACAAGAACTTCATGACTCCGACGCCGAATTTCTCATTCTGCTGACCGGGATTGACGAGACGTTCTCTCAAACGGTGCACGCGCGCTCTTCTTACAAGCCGGATGAGGTCGTCTGGGGTGCGAGGTTCGCCGACATTTTCAAGCGCCCATCCAGGGGTGGACCGCTGACGATCGATATCGGTCGCATTCACCATATCGAGAAGATCGTACAACAGTAGGCCGATGGCAGCAGGCAGATGGCAGTACCACACAGCCTATGGCGGTGCGATTCGAAAGGCTCTGCCGTTCTCGCAGTCATTGTGCGAGATGACAGGCGGGGCTTTCTGATGCCTCCGGCTCCGCGGGCGGTGAACTGCCTGCTGCCTACTGCCTGCTTATTTCTGCTGGGCGGGCTTGACTAACTCGACATCAAGAAGGATCGACACCTCATCACCAACCATTGCCGGAGCACCACTGACCCCGAAGTCCTTGCGGCTTATCTTGGTGCTTGCGGAAGCGCCCATGTGCAAATTGCCACGCGGATCCTTGATCGGTAGAGATGGACCTTCAATATCGAAAGCGACTTCCTTCGTGATGCCGTGGATGGTGAGATCCCCAGTTACCTTGAGCTTGCCTGCTCCTGCCTGCTCAGTTCTCTTCGATTTGAAGCTCAGCGTCGGATACTTCTCCACATCCAGAAAATTTGCGCTCCGCAGATCCTTGTCGCGCATCTCAACTCGCGTATCAACGGAGGCGGCATCGATGGTAGCTTCAATCGAGGTCTCACCAGGGTTATCCGGGTTGTACTTCACGGCACCACTCAATTTGGTAAACGCGCCCCGGACTGTCGAAATGCCCATGTGGCGGACCGAAAACTGCGCCGCCGAATGAGCGGGATCAATGTTCCAGCTATCCACCTGAGCAAACGCCGACGCCCCGAATGTGAGCAGGGCGGCCAGGTTCAGCATTTTGCGCAACATATGTCAGTTTCCTCTTGTCTGTTATTGTGAACTGCGACTTGGACTTCGTTGGAAAACACACTTGATATTGGCGTTGTCACCCGAATAGAGCCAAAAAGATACCATACGCTGCGCGTTGCATCCACCCGGGAAGGATCGGATTGCTGCATTTTTCCCCTCTCTGCAGTTGCATTAGGGGCACAGTCCTCGTATCTTAGCGCGCTAGGGTGTACTCATCACG
Source organism: Acidobacteriota bacterium (assembly GCA_035631775.1). Classification (GTDB taxonomy): domain Bacteria; phylum Acidobacteriota; class UBA6911; order UBA6911; family UBA6911; genus DASQID01. Next base: position 4,638 of record DASQID010000297.1, on the reverse strand, counting down.
GGGGCTGGAGAGGGCACGTCCGAATTATCCAGGAGGTCCCCTTGTTGAAAAAGAAACTGCCCAGGCGACAGTTCCTCAAAGGTGCAGCCGTGGCAGGATGCGCATCGCTCCTTCCGGCCTGCGGCAAGCTGCCCGGCCGCTGGCGCTTCTTCACCGAGGCCGAAGCCGCGGTCGTCAGCGCCGTCTGTGAGCAAATCATTCCTGCCGATCAGGATGCCGGGGCCATTTCCGCCGGTGTTCCCAACTTCATCGACAAGCAGCTGACCGGTCCGTACAAGCGGCACCAGGGCGTCTACAGGACCGGGTTGGCAGGGGTCCAGGAAACCAGCCGGGCGATGTTTGGGAGCGGCTTCGAAACGCTGAACTGGGACAACCAGACGTCCGTTCTGAGGGCCCTGGAATCTGACAAGGCGGAGGGCCAGGCATGGGAATCCCAGTCATCGAGAGCCTTCTTCCAGCTCATTCGTGATCACACGATGCAGGGTTTCTACGGCAGCCCGCGTCACGGCGGCAACCGCGACTACGTCAGCTACCGGATGCTCGGGCTGGACTACCCCCAGGTCATCGGACAGAACCGATACAAGAAATCGCAATCAAGGAAGGCATAGATGGCGCTGAAACACGTAAATGCGGTCGTCGTCGGTGCCGGAGCAGGCGGAGGAGTCGTAGCCAAGGAGTTGAGTGAGGCTGGACTAAGCGTTGTCCTCCTGGAACGCGGCAGATGGTCGAATTTCGATGACCATGATCATGACGAGCTGATCAGCCAGAGAACCACTGTGCTGGGAAATGCGTTCGGGCCTGACGATGAGCGCCACCGCCGCGTAGTCGTGAGCGTGGACGGTTCCACTCGAATCGTGCTGCCGAGCGAGGGAGGCTATAACAACAATGCCGCCTGCGTGGGCTCGGGCACGGTCAGCTACGGCGCGATGGCGTGGCGATTCATGGAAAAGGATTTTCGCATGCGCAGCGAGTACGCCTGCCCTGAAGGATCGACGCTTGACGACTGGCCTGTCACGTATCACGACCTGGAGCCCTTCTACGAAAAAGCAGAATGGGAAATCGGCGTTTCCGGGGACGACAGCCGGAATCCATTCGCTCCTCCGCGCAGGCGTCCGCAACCGATGCCGCCGCATCCCTACACGCTTGAAGGCAGGCTGATCGAGCCCGCGGCCCGACGATTGGGACTGCACCCTTTCCCCATACCGATGCTGCGCAATACGGTTCCCTATGGCGGGCGCCCCGCCTGCATCCGCTGCCGCTACTGCGTCGGCTTTGCCTGCGAGGTCAATGCGAAGTGCGGCACGCACAACACCGTCATTCCCAGAGCGATCGCCACCGGCAATTGCGAGGTGCGCACCGGGTGCATCGCGGCAGAAGTGCTGGTGGACGAGAAAGCGCGCGCGAGGAGTGTGCGGTATTTCGATGCCGGCGACCGGGAACAGATCCAGACGGCGGATGTTGTCGTGCTCTCGGGCTCCGCCACGGAGACCGCGAGGCTGTTGCTGAACTCACGCTCGAGATTATTTCCGACGGGCGCGGGCAACCGCAACGACTGGGTCGGACGAAACCTGCAGGGCCACGCGTATCCCGGAGCTTGGGGCCTGTTCGAGCAGGAAGTCTACGACGACGTTGGGCCCGGCGCATGCATCGCGCTGTGCGACTTCAATCACGGCAATCCCGGGTTGAGAGGCGGAGGCATGCTCGCAAACGAGTTCATCCGCCTGCCGTATCTGTTTACCAGTCAGCGCCCCCCGGGAAGCCCCTCGTGGGGTCCGGCTCACAAGCAATTCCAGCGAAAGTACTACCGGAGGTCCTTGAGCATTAAGGGTCCCGTGCAGGAAATGCCGGTTTTTGAGGCGCGAGTCGAAGTCGATCCGGCGGTAAAGGACCACTGGGGCATTCCCGTCGTGCGGCTCTCGGGTCACCGTCACGAGGAGGACCTGGTAACCAGCCGCTTCATGGCCTCGAAGGCTGAAATGATCCTGAAGGAAGCCGGCGCGGCACAAACATGGACCAGCGTGCCCGGGTCCGTCCTGAGCGGAGGTCAACATCAGGCTGGAACCTGCCGGATGGGAAACGATCCGAAGTCATCAGTTACCAACAAACATGGGCGTATTCACGATATCGACAATTTATTCGTCGCGGATGGAAGCCTGAACGTCACCAACGGCGGCTTCAACCCCGTCCTGACCATCATGGCGCTGGGCTATTGGGTTTCCAATTACATAAATACAGAATGGAAAGGCACCATGTTCCGTTCATGATTTCGGGTTGCGATTTTTTAAGATCCGCAATCGACAAAGGCTGGATAGATGAAACCACCCGCAAAGATCCTCTTATCAATCCTGATAGTTCTCTGCGTCGGAGCCATTGGATTCGGTGCGTTCTGGCACTACTCTTCGCCGGAGAGCACTTGCCTGTCCTGTCACGAGATCCGCCCGGCGGGCGAACTGTGGGGCCAATCTTCGCATCGCGAGGCGCCCTGCGAGGACTGCCACGGCAGCTCGTTCAGCAACGGCTTCCACAGCCTCCGGGAAAATGCGCGCCGGGTTTTCTATCACATCTCCGACCGCCACAACGAAGACATTCGTCTCAACGAGGAACAGGTAGCGGATATGCTTGTCAGGTGCAAACGCTGCCATGAGCGCGAGTACGCCGGCTGGCTGGCAAGTGGTCACTCGATGAGCTATGCGGACGTGTTCCTCAACGAGAAGCACAACAAGGAAGAGCAGCTGAATGAAGACTGTCTGCGTTGCCACGGAATGTTCTTCGATGGTCGCCTGCAGGACGTGGTGGCGCCCGTCAGCACCCAAGGCCCATGGAGGCTGGTTAATGCAGGGCTTGCCGGGCGGCCGGCAATTCCCTGTCTGGCATGTCACCAAGTCCATTTGAAAGGAAATCCAGCATCGAAGCCCGATTATTCGGATCCCAAGGCCATCGCCTACAGGCGCGGGTTCCCGCTCCAGAAGCTGAACTACTATGACCGGCGCGAGAAGAAGCACTTCGATGCCGAACTGCTTCCCCAGCCTTCGATTCTCGACGGCCAGCGACGCGTGGATATGTCGCCCGACAGCAGGACCAGAATCTGCTATCAATGCCATGCACCGGAGGCCGAGCATCAGATCGCGACGGGAGACGACCGTACACCAAAGGGCGTCCATGAAGGGTTAAGTTGCATTGCCTGCCACGCACCTCATTCGCTCGACACACGCCAGTCATGCGCGGGATGCCATCCAAGGCTTTCCAACTGTGGACTCGACGTCGCCAAAATGGATACGACCTATGCCAAGCCGGAGAGCTCGCACAACGTTCACTTTGTGACCTGTGCCGAGTGCCACGTGAAGGGAGTCCCACCGCGCCGCCCGCGCCTATCGTGAGACCAGGATTCATGTGCAGGGGGTCATCAGACCCCCTGGTCGCGGCCGCAGGCCGCGGCTCCGCGCTCCGATGACCAGCACTGCATGGCGTCAAAGCCCTATCCTTCCGGGAGTGCCCCTGACCGATGTGTTAAGATCATTCCATCAAGTTGAGGAAACTGAAGAAAGATTGGCCGGAGATCTTACCCGGGCCTTGCTGCACGAGAGAGCGACGCGCGCGCGTATTCATTCCTTCCCTCGTTGTCGAGTATGAGAACTTCTGGAAGAGGATCCTACCCGATCATGACGTCATTCGCGGGGAACCGGAAAATGGAATATGAAAAGGTCCACGGATACTTGGCGGATGGATTTCCCCGTGCCAGCTCAGTAGAGGAATTCAGCCGCTACGAGCTGTCTCAGGAACAGGTGGCAAGCTTCGCCGATAGCGGATTCCTCGCGGGCGTGACCATACTCACTCACGATCAGGTAACGGAGTTGGCGCGGCGCCTGGAAATCATGCGCACGGGCCTTCATGAGCACATGGATCGGCTCTACGAGGTGGAGGCAGATTACCTCGACCGGCCCGGCGAGGTGGTTTTTCATTTTCTTGGCGCATGGCTGGTTGATGCATGGTTCCACGACATCATCTTTTCGCCCCAAGTCACAGTGCCGGTCGCCCAGCTTCTGGGGACGCGCCGCGTGCGATTTTGGCATGATCAGGTTTTTTATAAGCCTCCCCACCACCCGGGAGTAGTCCCGTGGCATCAGGACTACTCTTATTGGACGCGCGCGACTCCTCCCAACCATATAACGATCAACATCCTCCTGGACGACTCCGCCGAGGAGAACGGCTGCGTGCATTACGTTCCGGGCAGCCACACATGGGGACTCTTGCCGAAGGTATCTTTCGGAGGAAGCATGGATGCCGTCGGCGAGGCACTGCCGGAGCACCTGCGAGCAGCGTTCAAACCCGTTGCAGCAACGGGGAAGGCCGGCCAGGCTTCATTCCATCATTCGCACACAGTTCACGGCTCATTTCAAAACGCCTCTGACCGTCCACGCCGAGCCGTGGTTCTCAACTACATGGGGGCTAAGACGCGTTGCGCTGACGGCTCGAAGCCTCTGCTGAAAGGCGTGCCGGTCGTTCCCGAGGGAGCGATCATCGAGGGTGACTACTTCCCCATTGTCCTGGACCTGGATAATTTTTGGGGGACAAGATAGCCTGACTTGATATGCGATTCGTGGAGTTTCGCGACAGATGCTAATTGGTTTCTGTCGCGAA
>DASQID010000296.1:0-4915 GCA_035631775.1 Acidobacteriota bacterium | reverse complement strand
ATGATGCATTCGATCATCTCCTCAGCGCCGGCCTCCAAACCCACCCGCGGGGCAAACCCCTCTTCGATCATCCGACGCGCAGAGACCCGGTAATTACGCCGGTCGGTATCCTGGCTCTCGATATGCTGCACTTCCAGACGCGGGTTAAGCCGCCGGAACACGTCGGCGACGTCCAGGACCCGCAGGTTCTTGTACGCGATGTTGTAGCACAGGTGCTGCGTGTCGGGCTTCTCCGCGAAGAATACAAATGCCCGCGCGCAGTCTCGCACGTGAAGAAATGGACGCCACTCCTCTCCGCCTCCAAAAACGCCGATTCGGTTGTGAAGTGTACTGTAGAGGCCGAAAATGTTCACCACCAAGTCAAATCGCATCCGCGGGGAATAGCCGAACAGCGTGCCGTTCCGCAGGATCACCGGGCGCCAGTGCTCATTGGCCATTTCCAACAGCGCCTGCTCCGAATGGACTTTGGATGCGGCGTACACTGTAAGCGGATGGATGGCTCCATCTTCGATCAACTCGCCCTCGGCGTCGCCATACACAGAACACGACGACGCGAAGAGAAATCGAATACCTCTCTCCCTGGCGGCTTTCGCCAGGTCAACTGTCATGTGAAAATTGACTTCCTCCGTCAGTTGAGGATTTAACTCAGCAGAGGGATCGTTGGAGATAGCGGCCAGGTGTATGATGCATTCGCACCCATCCAAAATCCGTGCCAGGAATTCCCCATCCGCGACTGCTCGCCTGAGATCTTCACGGATTAGCTCTACCTGGGGATGGAAGCTACGAAGGTGACCAACGCCGAAGTAGCCGATATCGACCACACGAACCGCGTGCCCGCGCATCAAGAGCTTCGGCATCAATACTGAACCTAAGTAGCCGGCTCCGCCCGTAACGAGGATTTTCATAACAGCTCCCTTTCTGCATCCTGTAACGCCGACACGATGTACTCCATCTCCTCTTGGGTGATAGACGTGAAGAACGGCAGGGTGATCACTCGGCCGGCCAGGCGATCGGTCTTCGGAAGGGATCTATTCGCATAGCCGACGAAGTAGGCCTGCCGGTGGACTGGAGGATAGAAGTACGCTCGCGTCTCCACTTCTCGATCCGCGAGAAATCGCATAACTTGATCGCGATAACCGTCTTTGGCGATCTCCGGCACGAGAACCGTAAAATCCTTGAACGTGTGGACCACACCTTCTGGCCATGAAGTTACCTGGAATTGGGTCTGGCTTTCGATTTTCCGGCGGAAACATTTCGCCTTCTCCTGGCGAGTGCTCAATAGCAAACCTAGTCGGCGGAGATTGTGCAGTCCGACAATCGCATGAAACTCACTCATTTTGCCGTTCAGTCCGGGAAAGTGGGCATTGTAATTTGAAAGGACGCCGTAGTTCCGCATGCATCGGATCTTTTTCAGCAATTCCGGATCACGCGTGGAGACCAACCCGCCTTCTACTGTAACCAGAACTTTCGTGACCGACAGTGAGAAGACCTCGGCGTCGCCGAACCCTCCCACCATTTCTCCATCTACGGATGAGCCGAATGCATGGGCGGCGTCGAAGATCAGGGCGATTTTACGGCCGCAGCGCTCGGAGGCTCGCGCGACCACTGCCTCTAACTTCCCCACCTGCGCTGGTAGCCCGTACATGTGAACGGCGATCACCGCACCCGTGTCCGGGTGCTCTTCCAGCAACCGCTCGAGGTCATCCGTGCAAAGGGTTAGATCGTCTCCGATCTCAGCAAAGACCGGAATACCGCCTGCGTAAAGAACGGCCTGGGCTGTCGCCATGAAGGTGAAGCTCGGGAGAATCACCTTCTGGCCGGCTTTGAGACCCAATGCAGCCAGGGTGAAGACTAGGCCCGCTGTGCCTGACGATAAGGCTGCTGTAGGGGTTCCCAGATAGGTGCCGGTTTCGGCCTCGAACTGATTCATGTACTTGCCGAAGTTCGTAATCCTTCCGTTGGCGAGTATTTCCTCGAATGATGCGCAAACATCCTCGATGCTGGGCAGGTCGGGCTTAATTAGAGGGATTTTCAAGTCTCTTTGGCAATCTTAAGTTCACGCGTTTCCAAAGGCCAGCGAACACCGGCTCTAGACAGCTCTTGGTTGCCGATACATGTCGCCTGTCAAGGAGGCAATCCTGGCAGCACATTCCGCAATGTTGCCAAAGCCGCCTTGTTCCCCCTGAATAACGCGTTGCCTGCTATCCCGAACTTTGGGACGCAGCCTCAGTTCCAATTGAGTTAGAAAACGACTATGGTTGATTGCCTCCCGGATATCCTGCCGCCAGGGCGAGGGGCGACGGCTCTTGATAGTGCGCCAGACTTTGCGCTGAAAGTCCGCTGGCTGGTGTCCCAGAACTTCCTGGAACTCCTGCATCTCTGCCATTGTGTCGGCTCCTAGTTTCTCGAATGTGTTAAGCCCCTCAAAACAAAGCACGTAATACCGCTCCCAGTCGAGATTGATATCTTGGAGCCTCGCCTCCATCAACTTCTTCGTTCTCAGCAGCGTGTCAGCGGCAAAGTTAATTCCTACCAGCACTCGCAGCGGAACTTCCTGGAACATCCCATCGAGGCCGAACTCGCGAGCGAAGTCCTGCATATTCGCCCGGTCTTTGCTCCACTGTCGTGCGCCGTTACTCTCCATGGCTGCGCCGGAAATCATCAGGATTCTATCGATGTGGTCGTAGCGGGCCACGGCATCCAGAATCAGGACGGGGGACGAGAGGTCCGGACATGTCGGAATGAATAGCCTTCCGACGCGTTCGTGTATCTCATTGAGCACCTTCTTGGAACAACAGGATTGCAACATCTTCGGCACCGGAAACGTCGGCCACATTTCCGAAAACAGGCGTGACAATGCGGAGCGGCTCTCCAGGCTCTGAACGCTATTGGAAACGGGAGGCAGGGTGGCGGAGTTTCTTTGCGCCGCCACTTCCCAATTCGGGTGATAGTATCCCCCACACGCCCAGGTGATCACTTCTGAGCCGCGCTGCTCGATCACCTGCGCCACAGTTGCCAACAATTCCGGGGCAATCGCATCGTCGTCACAGAGATAAGTGACGAACTGGCCTTCGGCGTGGCTCAATGCGAACTCCCAGCTATCCGGCATGGATAAGGAGGTAGGTGTCCGGACATAGCGGACGCGGCCGCCACCCGTCTCCTTAACAACAGCCGGTGTCGTATCACTGGAGTCGTTGTCGCTGACGAGAATTTCGTAATCCGGCCAGGTCTGCGCCAGGGCGCTGCGCAGCGCGTATCGCAGCAAGCCGGCGCGGTTCCGCGTCGGAATAACGATTGAAAAGAGGGGGCGGTCCGTCATGGCTGTCCTGATTTCCTGCTCTCTTCAAGCGGAGACGGATTTCGCCGATGATAAAGCCATCAGAATATCACGCAAGCTTCGACACACGTATTTAACCTTGTCCTGATCCATGTTGAAACCAGAAGGCAGGTTGATCCCGCTTGCACTGACCGCGTAACTGACGCGATTCCTGCGCCGTGCATCGGCTGCCGGCCGGCTCCCCTCGTATGCCGGCAATGAACTCAGTGGATGGAAGAATGGGCGGGTGTCGATACGAGCGGTGCTAAGCAGCTCCATCAGTCTGTTTTTAGTAATCTCGAACGATGGTGCGAGTACCACGGTTACCATCCAATAACTGCTGCGAGTCCCAGGAGCCTCATGATTCAAACTCAGGCCTTCAATCCCGCTGAGCGCTTCTTCATACCATCGAAACAACCGGCGCTTTTGCTCTATCAGTTCGCCCACCCTCTCGAGCTGGGCCAATCCCAAGGCCGCCTGCACACTGCTCATCTTATATTTGAAGGCAATTTCTGTGTTAAAGAACATTCGGTCGCCGGGCTTCCGGCCATGGTCACGAAGTACTTGGATGCGGTCATAGACCTCTCGATTATCGGTCACTAGCATGCCCCCCTCGCCCGTGGTGAGTGTCTTCGAGCCGTGGAAACTGAATACACCGATATCGCCGAGGCTCCCCGCGCGGCGTCCTTTGTACTCGCCACCTATCGCTTCGGCGGCGTCCTCAATCAACGCCAGGCAATGCTGTCTGGAGATCGACCGCAGCGCATCCATCTCGGCCATGTTTCCGTAGAGGTCGACAGCCAGAATCGCGCGCGTCTGCGGGGTGATCAAACCTTCGACTGATTCCGGCGACAAGCACCAGTTCTTGGCATCGATATCGGCGAAGACCGGGGTCGCTCCGACATATGTGATGGGAGCTGCGGATGCAATCCAAGTCACATCAGGAACGATCACTTCGTCAGTGGGGCCAATGCCGAGCGCCGCCAGTGCCAAATGGATGGCGGAGGTACAGGAAGGAAGGCTTACCGCATACCGTGTCCCAGTGTACTCTGCAAATGCTCTTTCGAAACGATCATTGTACATTCTGGCATTGCCATACCAGGCATTTGCCGCCGCGTCCGCGACATAGGAAACCTCTTTCGCGGTAATCCATGGCCCTGCCACAGAAATCCGTTCTGTAGGTTTTTCAGGCATTCGCCAATTTCCTCCTGAGCACAACCATCCGGATGGGAGAATATTGGCCGCATGCCGGCAGATCCGTGGCTAAACGATGAAGATCATGAGTATAGTCGGGCGTTTCGCCGCGCTCCTTGCACCAGGCCGAGTACAGGACTCGCGTTGCCAGATAATATGAGCTCGCGAAATCCTCGAACCGGACTAGGTCGAACCACGCGGTCGTGTGGTCGACAAACCGCTTCTCCTCAAAGTAAAGATTGTGCCATCGGACTGGGATCTCGGGTAGGTTAAACCTTTGGCGCGCACTGTTCATTGCATCATTGCCTTCACGGAAATTCTCAATCGCGACATACCAGCCCCCGGGTCGCAAACATGCTGCAATTTGCCGGAATGCTTCAGTTTGCCGTTCAGGAGTTTCGAGAT
>DASQID010000295.1:0-10200 GCA_035631775.1 Acidobacteriota bacterium | reverse complement strand
AACAGACCGGCGCGGATCGCCGCCGGAGGCGGCGCCCGGGAGGTCTGATGACCCCCCGCACATGATCACATTCTGTGCCAAAATGTGATCTTGTTTTTGCGCGTTCCCCAAGTGATTCCCGTTTGGAATGGTCGTATTTGTCTTTTCGCGCCTTTGCCGTGGCTATTCAAATAGACCACCGCGAAGACGCGAAGGGGCAAGGACGCGACGAGATCGGAAATATCGCGAGATGGTGCATGCATATGATCGGGAAAATGCTAAGAATCATCATAGCCTTCTGTGTGCTTGCCTGGCCGGGCGCCCTTACTGCTGAGGTTTCTCAAGCCGTGAAATTCAGTCACGGCAGGAGGGAGGTCCCAACCTACACATTCCAGAGGGCGGAGACGGTCGCACCCCTGTTTAGATCAATCGAGAACGCCGGATTTTATCCCTATACGCTGTTTGATTGGGACTCGCGCAGCCCACGGCCCGTCCCTGTGCAGTTTGATTCTCTGGTTCTTGAAAATGAGTATCTCCGGGTCGAGTTTCTTCCCGAGTTGGGAGGTCGAATTTGGTCGGCACGGGACAAGGTGGCCAACCGGGAATTATTCTATCACCCGACAGTAATCAAGCCTGCCCGCTACAATCAGCGGGGCGCCTGGCCTGTGGGCAATCTGGAATTGTATGGCCCATACGATGCCCACATGTTGACCTATCCTGGAGAGCCCTGGCCTTGGGCTTTGCAGCGGCATGAGGACGGAAGCGCAACCGTTGTGTTGTCCCACATCGATCACTTTTTCAGGGACAAGATCTCGCTGGAAGTCACGTTGCACCCGGGCCGAGCCTATCTGGAAACCACCATTCGCCTGCGCAACAGAAATCTGTTGCCCAACCGGTATCTTCTCTGGACCAACGCAGGTGTGGCGGTGACCGAGGGGAGCCGTTTTGTGTACCCCATGACGCGAACCATCGGTCATGACTCTTCCGCGCTGAACTCGTGGCCAGTCATTGACGGCGTCGATCTGACCTGGAACAAGAACAACAAGAACATGCTGGGGGTGTTCGGCCTTGACATCTTCGACAACTACATGTCGATTTATGACTACAAGCTCGACTACGGCACAATCTGCTACACCAATCGGCTACTGGCGCGCGGCATGAAGACGTGGACCTTTGGCTCGGGCCTTACTGCGTTGCGCCACATGGCCAACTACACCGACAGTGACGGCCTCTACATGGAAATGCAGAGTGGACGATTCATCTGGGATGGCAACTATGAATTCATTGATCCGGGAAAGACCGACGGTTGGACTGAATATTGGTTTGGCGCCGGGAGCCTGGGCGGCCTAACCACAGCGACTCGAGATGTTGCGGTCTTGCTCGAAGCTCCAAAGGAGCGTCCTGCCGACGCAAAGCTCGCTGTAACCCCGACAGCCGCTTTCCCCGGCGCAGGGATCGAACTGCGAGCCGCTGATCGAGTAATTTGGCAGACGCGACAGGATCTCAGCCCAGGTCGCGTCTACCGTTCCTCGATACCGTTGGACCGGCAAACCGCCGGGTCCAACCTGGTCCTCGACATCCGGTCTGACGGCGGAGAATCGCTCCTCCACTATACCCTCTATGCGGATGGATCTCATCCTGACGCCGAGTATGCGAGTGACTCTATTCCCCGCAAGTTCGGTCCGATGGAGACCCTTTCAATTGAAGAGTTGTTCCAGAAGGGAATGGGGCACGAAAAATTCGGCCAGCTGACTGATGCGGAAGAGGCTTACAGAGCTGCTTTGTCCAAAGACGCTCTCTTTTCGCCCGCACATCTGCGTCTGGGACTAATGGCACTGGACCGGTTCCAGTCACCGGAGGCTATGCGTCATTTCGATCAGGTTCTGGAACGTGATCCATCGAACGGGGATGCTCACTATTACCTGGCCGTGATCCAAGCCGAATTGGGCAATTTCCTGGAAGCACGGCGGCACTACTATCGCCTGCTCCCCTCCTCAGCCAAATTCGGCCGGCGCGATTACGGTCTCGCTTTACTGGCACTGAAGGAGAAGGATCTGGCAGAAGCCTCGCGCCTCCTGTCTGCCGCTGCCGCAAGTTCTCCTTTGGATTTGTCGGTTCGACAAGCGAACGCTTATGTACTCCGAAAAACGGGCCTGGAGGGGGCGGCACGAACGGAGAGGGAGCCGATCCTGGGGATGGACCCAACCAACGCTTTTGTCCGTGCGGAAACGGCACTATTCGGGGCCGGACAAAGTCCTGCGGAATTTGAGCGTGAAGCGAAGGAAGGAGATCCATCTCGCGGTCAGCTGCTCGACCGCGCCTGCGCCGGTCACGCGCAAGGCTATCTCGAGTTAGCAACCGAATACATGCGGCTGTCCGGTTGGACGGAGGCGGGCCTCGTGTTGGAGCGTGGTATTAAAGCAGCCCGGGCGGCTGGGGAAGTACCTTACCCACTGCTCGTCTACTATCGTGCGTTCACCGCCGATCGGTCAGGAAGCGGGGATGAAGCGCGTAAATGGCTCGATCAGGCCCGAAAGCAGGATCTGGCTATCGATATCTTTCCTTTTCGTTTCGAGGACGTTCAGGTGTTGAGACGCATTCTCGAGATCGAGCCCCGCGATGCAAATGCAGCCTCTCTCCTGGGAGACATTCTCTATAGCCGTAACCGCCGCGAGGAGGCAATGGCCCTTTGGCGTACGGCAGTCGATGCCGAGCCAAAGCACTTTTCGGCATTGCGGGATCTCGGAATGTCCCTGCTGGTCGAGGGAAAACGTCCAGAGGGGATTCAACTCCTGACGCGCGCTTCGGAAGTCCGCCCTGAACATCTTGCGACAACGCTGCTGGTGGCCAACATGAGCGCCCGGGTCGGGGATGCTTTGACCGCGCGGCGGTCGTTCGAGCGAGCCCTGGCAATAAGGCCCGGAATGGATCTCCTGACGGAGAAGCTCGCGTCCGTGGAAGCACAGATGGGGAACTATCAGCGGGCACTGGAGCTGCTCAACGGCCACACCTTCGATCCCACGCACCAGACGTATTCCTTGCTGCATCTTTATCGGGGAATAAGGCTGATGCTGGCCTTGCAGGCGGCGGGAAGGACGGATATTCCGGGTGCGGTCGACAATGTCCGTGCCGGCGCGTCGCCTCCCACGAGCCTCGGCATCGATGATTTTGCAAAAGTGAAAAGTTCCAGGTTGTTGATGTTCGAAGCGCTTCTCCAGCAGGCCGGGGGCGATGCCAAGGCAGCCTCGGCTACCTGGAAGGCTGCCGCGGAGACACGGGACGACGACATTGAGGGAGAAGGCCTGTTCCGCGCAATTGCCCTCTACAAAGTAGGGGAAGTGCAGAGGGCGGATGAGTGGTTTCGAACCTTTACCTCAGTCAACGAGCAGCGCAAGAAGGACAACGCGATGGACTTGCGCACTCACGCTTATTGTGTGGCCGGGATCTATGCGGCTTTTCGGGGGGACGAAGCCGGGGCAGCCGAAAACTTCCGCAAAGCAATTGAGATCGATCAGTCGTATCTCTATGCGAGGCAGGCGCTCGCCTGGTTGGAGGCCGGCATGCTCAAGAGGCTCAGGAAAGATTGAGGATTGAGGATTGCGGATTGAAGATCCCGCTCCAATTGGGGCCAGCGGGTTGGAGCTGGGTTGCAGCAAACAAAGACTCCGAGTGTGCCAGGATCATGCACGGCAGTCGATGTCCCACTAGTGCCGCATTGCCTGTCCGGACTCCACAATCCGCAATCCGCAATTAGAAGGGCCCCTGCCATCCCGTGAGTGGCGAGGGGCCCAGAAGACAGTCATGGTTGTTACCAGTCGATGCGGAGCGAGAACTGAATTATCCGTCCGTCATTGGTCTGGCGGCTCAAGTCCTGTATCCCTGTTAAGGCATCCGGATTCACGTCATTCGGGTGGTTGAAGAAATTGAAGAAATCCGCTTTAAATCGGATCGTGGCCTGTTCTTTGAAACGGAAATTCTTATAGATGCCGAGATCCGTGTTCCAGGCGCCGGGGCCCATGATATTTGCCCTTGGACTCCAGTTATACATGTCTGTAATTGAAGTCTGCCGGACCGTTTGATTCGACAGCAGCTGGCCGACGAAGTTGTTGAATCCTGAGCCGACCTTCCGCAGCACTCTCTGGGAACGGTCCACAGGCACCAGGGCGGCCAGGTCCCCTCCTGTGACGTTGGTAGCTTTCGTAGGATCGAACCATCCTCTGAACCAGAGTCGGTTTCTCTTGCCCGACCAGATGAATTCCGGCCGCTGATCTGCAGATATCATCGGATCTCCGAATGAATAGAGGCTTGTATCCGGACTCAGCCAGAGACCGCTGCGCCAATCGCCGTTGAATGTGACTTGCCAGCCGCCCAGAAAGCCATTTAAGACGGGATGTGCATCGGTCAGGTATCTCTTGCCCTTGCCGAAGGGCAGTTCAAAATTGCCGTTGTAGCGGACATGGTGTGGGGGAATCGTCGTTGAATTGAAATAAACCAGGGCGAGCCGCTGGTCGTAACTGAGGTTGGGTTCCCCGATGATCTGACCGACCTCGGGCACCTGGCCTCCGGCGCCGGCTGAATTGATGCTTGAGCCGCCGGAGCTGAAGCCCGGCGAATCGGTCGTGTTCAGGGCGCGACTGTAAGTATAAAAGAACTGGAAAGCGAGCCCCTTGCTGAATCTCCGCTCAATCTCCAGCTGGGCGCCATTCGAGTTGGAGTAACCCGTTTTGTTGAGTCCGGCCGCGTTCCAGTCTTTATTTACACGCAGCAACTCACGATTGCTGGGAGGCAGGAGCTTTGTCCGGGCCACGTAATTGTACTCACCCTCCCTCTGGTTGATCGAGTAGCGTTGCTCCAAGCCGGACCCATGCTGGCCGAGGTAGCTGAGGCGCAGGGAAGTGTCACGCATAACTTCGCGCTCAACGGTGAAATTCCACGACTGGACGCGACTGTCGCGCCAGTTGCGTCCGTCCCAAATCATCCCGCCTTGCGGTCCCGAAGGAAGATCGACGACACCGACGGTATCCACGGTGGCCTTGCCGATGTAATCATTTTCCCCCGGCGGGGAGATCAATGTGTAGTTAAAGGTGGGATTCTTATCGTTCGGCCGATTTTCGTAATTCAGATTCATCGGTGGATTGCTTCTCGAAGCCTGCAGAATCTGTGACAGCGGCATGGTCCAGAAGTACTCGCCGTAGCCTCCTCTTACGACCGTCTTGGAATTCAGCTGATAGGCAAGTCCGATACGAGGGCCGAAATTGTTGTTGTCGGCCCGGAAGAGATGGCTTGGATAGCCGATGGCATCGGCGGTGGTCCAGGTCAGTCCTCTCTTCGCATAAGAGGCGAGCATTGAGGGGGGCAGTCCTTGGATATCCTCCATCTTTGTGCTGCCGGGTGTCACGACCTCGAACTTGGTCGCGATCGAGTTGATGTCGACCACATCCAACCGGTCGTACTTCTCGGTGTAAGGAGTCCACTTGTCCCAGCGCAGGCCCATGTTGATTGTCAGCCGTGGCGTAATGCGCCATCTATCGTTGACGTAAAGGCCCACTTCGTTCTGCCTGAAATAGAAAAATCCCCGGTTGTACTGGTTTGCGAGATAATCCGGCAAACCTAGGAGCAGATCGGCGAATCCGTCCCCTGTGAAGGAAAGTTGAGAATCATCCTGCGGACTGTACAGACCCGTCCACTCGCCGCCGAAGTTATGATTGCCCGCGGCCTGCTGCATTTCCTTGACGTTGTTGTACTCTTTGCGGAATCTTGCGCCGAACTGAATCTCGTGTTTACCTTTGTTCCATGATACGTTTTCCTCTGCCACGATGCCGGTCAAAGCCTCGACTTTCTGGTTGTCGCCGTCAAAGGCGAAGTTGCCGGCCCAGATCGTAGGCCAGCCGCTCACTCCAAACGGATTGGGCAAGCCAAGTTGGTCCGCCCAGTTGGTGAAATCCCCCAGCGTCCCGGAGGTCTTGTTGGAACGGTGCACGCCGACCATGAATTGACTGAGGATTCTCGGAGAGAAAGTGCGCGTCCACGTCGTGGATACGTTATTTACCCATGCGTCGTTCCGTGAGGTGCCGACTCCATCGGCAGCGGTTGCCGGATTTCCATAGACGCCGCCGTCAACAGAGTAGTGGCGGATACTCCTTGTCCATCGTGCCGTCAGGTTGTCCCGGGTGGACAATTTATGGTCCACCTTGGTCGTGAAGTTATCCGCGTTTGTTTTCATGGGCTGGTAAGTCTCGTAGTTGCTCCACGTCACATAGGGGTTGGAGTCGTTGGAGGGAAGAGCTGTAAGCTTTTGCAGCCTCTTCGCGATCGCACTGATCCGGCTGGCGGGGATCCTGTTTCCGGGGAAAGCTTGCCGATTTCCATTCGCATCCGTCGTCAGGGGATCATAGATGGTGGTCTTGTTGCCGTCAGAATCGATAATGTTGCTCAGATCGCCATTCCACATGGCAGCCGTGGGTGTATAAGGGTAATAAGGATAGTATGACTCCCTCTGCCTCGCGCCTTCATAAGCGAAGAACCAGAAGGTCCTGTCGTGGCCGTCATACAACTTGCCCAACCAGACGGGTCCCCCGGCGGAGGCGCCGAATTCATTGCGGATGAGTTTCGGCCAATTCACGCTTCCGTCCTTGTTCACCGCAGTGTCTCTCCGTCTCGCAACCAGACCCGCGGTGTTGTTCCGATGAGTTTCGAACAGGCTGCCGTGAAAGTCGTTGGTCCCGCTGCGGGTCACCATGGTTACCGTTGCCGGCCTCGAATAGCGGGCATCGGAACCGACTGTTTCGATCCGGAATTCCTGGATGATATCGAGTCCAGGTTGGATGCGCGCGATGCCGCCTCCGAACCGGTCCACCAGCGACGTGCCGTCAAGTGTGATTTCCAGCGATCCGACTTTCATGCCGTTGACGCGGGCGTTTCCGCCCCCCTCGACTCCCGGAGTCAAATCGAACAAGTTGCTGATCGAACGGCCATTCAGCGGCAGGTCACGGATACGCTCGAAATCCTTGACATTCGAGATCTCGGTGCCGGCCGTGTTGATCGGCGTGGATGCTCCGGTGACTTCGATGACCGATGTTATTTCTCCCACCTCGAGAACAGGATTGATCACCACATCCTGCCCCGCCATCAATTCGAACGTTCCAACCCATTTCTTGAATCCCTTGATTTCCACGGTCGCTCGATAGCGGCCGATGGGAAGGGCGCCAATCTTGAAGATGCCTACTTCATTGGTAACCCCAGTGTGTGCAAAATTAGTTTCTTCATTAATGACCGTAACCTCAGCACCCGGCACGACCGCTTGCTTGGCGTCCCGGGCGGTTCCCACCACGGAACCTGTGCCGGTTTGCGCCCATGCTGTGCGAGACACGACGGTGAACACACCCAATCCGACAAGCAATGAAGAAACGACTATCGCGATCCTGATATTTGTCAATGCAAGGCTCCTCATCATTCACCCCTTTATTTTTCTTGAAGAATGTAGATATGCGCTCCTGCATGTGCCATTGCTTTCCAATGCGCCTCATTCTCGATCTGTCGGAGGCGCGGTCTTCGTCCATCTCTTCTTGTCCAGATTTAAGATAGTTGCTGTCCAACAGAAACCAACCTAGCATTAGGCTGCCTGCAAAATCAAGAGGAAAAAAGATGGAAAGAGCCGGAGAGGGTTTTTTGGTCAGCGCTCGGTGCTGAGGCTGCCGGCCTCGGCACACATGGCAACCAGGTTTTGGGGAGGGGTATCCGATTGCACATTGTGGCTGGGAGCCAGAATATACCCGCCGTTGCGCCCGAGCACATCCATGCGTTCTCGCGTGACACGTCGGACCTCCGCCTCCGTTCCAAACGGGAGTGTGGTCTGCACGTCGATGCCGCCGTGAAAGCAGAGGCGATCGCCGAAAGCCTCCTTGATCTCTCTCGGATCCATGCCGTCGGCACTGGTTTGCAGGACATCCAGCACGTCCACTCCAATCGTGAGCAAGCTGGCAATGAAAGGCCTGACCGCACCGCAGGAGTGAAACATCGTGCGGGCTCCAAGCTCGTGAACGCGCCGATGCAGACGTTCGTGGTGGGGTGCAATCAGCTCCCTCCAGGCGCTCATCGAAATAAGCGGCCCATGCTGATGGGCAATATCGTCGCTGGTCCACACCAGGTCGATGCGCTCACCGGCCATCTTCATGATGCGTTCAAGCGTGCCCATGAAGAAGTCGGTTACACGTCGCATTATTCCGTCCGCGATATCCGGCTGGCGGAGCAGATCCACGAAAAACTGTTCCATGCCTCGCATGTACCAGGAAATCTCAAATATTCCGCCGGGATCTCCAAACTCCGGCAACGTGAGCGCATAAGGTGTGCCGGCGTCCAGAACGTAAATCTGCTGTACCACGGCCTCGGGATCCCACCATTCGGATTTCGGCCAGGAGTATTCCGCCAGTTCATTGGCATGCTGTAACTGGGAGAGCGGGTGACGAATGATCTCCTGGTACACGCCGCCTCCAGGATGCGGGACAGGCCGGCGCCGGACGCCCCACACATCGGTCCAGCTGCCGTCGCCGAAACGCGGCAACGGGGGACCGACATAGGCTTGACGCAGGTGACGCAGATCAACACCCAGATATCGCAGCACGCCCTCTTCATCGTAGATACCCAGGTGGCGTTTGAGGCGCTCCCAAGCTTCCGGAGTGGCAGTCAGGTCTACGGGAACCCTGTCGGTGTCATGATGAGAAAGGGCCAGGAATACACGCTCACGGGGCGAAAGACTATCCACAGACCGCACCTCAGGAGCACAACGACTCTAGCACAGGTACGTGGGATTGCCGGGGATCAGACGATTGAGGCCACACTGGGAACGGCAAATGAGCGCGCCAGTACAAGGGCAATCGCTCCGACGAGGCTGGGCCGATTCTCCAGCGTCGTGGGTATCAGCTTCAGGTGGTCCATGTAATATCGGGGAACTCTCTGAGACAACTCACGGATCATGAATGGATAGACGAACTCCCAGGCATGAATTATCGGGCCTCCCACGACAATAATCTCCGGGTTCAGGGAGTACACGATCGGTCGCAGCCCACGTCCCAGATATGTTGCCTTTTCCTGCAGAGCTTCGGCGGCTTCCAGCTCGCCTTGGAGCGCCCGCGCAATCACCTCGTCGATCGTTACTCCGGACACTCTCGGGCTGCCCGGCTCGCGGCGCGATCTGCAAAGTCCCTCATAGCGGCTTACAGTAGCAGGATCGGCGGCGTAGGCTTCAAGGCAGCCGCGGGAACCGCAACTGCACGAGGGTCCCTCCGGGTGCAGCGGAATATGGCCGAACTCCCCGGCTCCATTCATCGAACCATGGTAGAACTGCCCCTGAATTATGATGCCCGACCCGATTCCTTCCCCGATGTCCAGGAATACCAGATTCCTCGGCGGTCGAGCATGCTTCCCAAACCATATCTCTGCCAGAGCGCCGAGCCAGGCTCCGTTCTCGAAATAGATTGGAATATCCAGGTCGACGGCCTCGCGAATCATGGAGCCTACGGGCACATCCTCTCCCCAGCCGAGTCCCTCGCCCGCCAGCACTCTTCCTTCCTTGGGATCCACCAGGCCGATCAGACTGACTCCGATCCCCTCCACCGACTCCCCTTTACAGGAGGTCATTATCCCTCTAATGCTTTCTGCAATCTCGGTAATCGCCCGATGCGGATCCGGATTGCTCGGCAGATCGACCGCACAGCGTATCTTCCCCCTGAAGTCGCTCAGTGCCACCGTGTACCCGCTGGGGCGGAAATCCACGGCAATGGCACATGCCTTATTGGGATTAATATGGAGATACCGTTTCTTGCGGCCGCCTTGCGGAGAGGCCTCGGCCAGCCCTTCTTCGTACACCATGGCATCGGCAACAAGCCGGGCCACGATCTTCGAGATCGTGCTGCCTTCGAGGCCGGTCAGTTCCGCAATCTCAATGCGCGAGATGGGCTGCTTCTCCCTGATGACGTTGAGTACCATGACTTCATTGATGTCCCGAAGGACACGGTGGTTAGCAGGCGCAAGATTGCCGATATCCATCTTTTTCATATAGTCCTTCAGTCAAATCCAGCGGCTAGTCGGCTACTCATGAACAGGTTACCGGATAACTGAATCTAACCTGCTGCTACTTCCAGGTCAAGCAAGTTTTCCGGCCTTGTACGATGAGTTAAGGACTTACCGTAAGAATGACTGCATATCATTAGTTTGAACTGAAAG
>DASQID010000294.1:0-6654 GCA_035631775.1 Acidobacteriota bacterium | reverse complement strand
CGGAACACCGCATGCTGCCGTTCATTGAAAAGTATCGTTCGATCAAAGAAGCTGTAAGCAAATTCGGCAGGATCTAAGGGGACCACCGCTAGCGCATGAATTCACAAATACGGTCACGCGCCTCAATGCCGGTGGCCAGTTGCGCTTCTTCACGAATTGCTGATATTCTGCGCTTTCTGTCATTGTCTTCGAGATTCTTGGCGTACTTTGAGTCTTTGCGGCCTGCTCTCAAAAGAAACCGTAAAGACTCTAAGGGCTCGCCAAGTTCCTTCGCAGCCAGGGAAGAATCTAGATAAGTAGTACCGGGAGACATTTATGAATCGTCGTCGATTTATTCACACCATGGCCGCAGGGCTGGCCTGCGCTGCCGGCGGACGAGCCTTCGAATTCGCAGGTGAGAAGCCTAGACGTGTCGGGCTCATCGGCAGCGGGTGGTATGGCAAGTGCGATTTGTTCAGGCTTCTGCAGGTGGCACCGGTCGATGTCGTCTCTCTGTGCGATGTCGACAGGCAGATGCTGGCCCAGGCGGCTGATCTGGTGGCGTCGCGTCAGGCAGGAAACAAGAAACCGCGCACCTTCCACGACTACCGTGAGATGCTCAAAGAACGGGATCTTGACATCGTGCTAATCGAGACGCCCGACCACTGGCATGCCCTGCCGATGATCGAAGCGGTCCGTGCAGGAGCCGATGTGTACGTCCAGAAACCGATCAGCGTGGATGTGGTGGAGGGCCGGGCCATGCTCGCCGCAGCACGAGAACACAAACGCGTGGTGCAGGTGGGCATGCAGCGCCGCAGCACGCCTCACCTGGTCGAGGCCAGGGACAATTTCATCCGCACGGGCCGTCTGGGGACGATCGGCTTGGTGGAGATTTACTGCTACTACCCGTCCAGGCCCGCGATAAATATCCCCGATACTGCCCCTCCCGAATACCTCGACTACGAAATGTGGACCGGCCCGGCACCCATGCGCCCTTACAACCGGCTGGTCCATCCCGGAGGCTGGCGCTCATTCATGGAGTACGGCAACGGAACCATCGGGGACATGGGAGTGCACATGTTCGACATGGCTCGCTGGATGCTTGGCCTGGGTTGGCCGAAGCGCGTTTCCTCATCCGGCGGAATCCTGATTCTTAAGGCCGGCAAGGCCAACATTCCGGATACTCAAACGGCCACCTTCGACTATGAGGACCTGAAGATCGTTTGGCAGCACCGTAACTGGGGACAGCCGGTCGATCCAAAGTACGCGTGGGGCGCAACCTTCTACGGCGACAAGGGGACACTGAAAGCAGGCGTCTACAGCTATGATTTCACTCCGATGGATAAGAGTGAGCCCGTACACCGCGATGTCACTTACGAACTTGATCAGTACCCGGAAGACAAGACTGAACCGCGACTGGAACGCCACGTTGCACCGGCCATCCGGCACCACATGCTCGATTTCCTTGCCGCGATCGACTCGCGCGGGAAACCCGTGTCCGACATCGAAGAAGGATACATCTCTGCAGCAAGCTGCATTCTAGCCAATCTCGCACTGAAGACCGGACGCACGCTGGCATGGGATCCGGACGCAAGTCGGGTCATGAACGACCCTGAGGCGAACCGTCTCCTGCAGCGCCCCTATCGCCAGCCGTGGCTTCACCCAGAATAAACGGTGTCAGCCTGACACCATTTATGCCATTTATCCGTCACCGGATTGTGGCGAGGGCAACACGTGCGCCCAGGAGGTCAGGGCTGGTATCGAGCGCACGTGCAAGTTCGGCCTTTGCTTTCTCCTTTTCGCTGAGTCCGAGGTAGCCGAGACCTGTCACGTACCGCGCCATCGCTAATCTCGCACGGGACGATTGTTGCCGCCGGCCAGTTCCCGCAGCAGGAGCCGCACTGACCGAGGCATCTGCGAGTGCCTGCTGTCCGGATTTCACGAGGTCTTCGAAGATTTCCCTGGACTTGCCTTCCTGCCCCAGCCTCTGAAGACAAAGCGCACGGTAGTAAAGTTGTGCGCTGCCCACAAGAGTGTTGCCTCCTGCATCCGGCCTTCGGGACAAACCCGCTTCCGGCGCTTCCGCTCCCTTCTTCCAATACTGAACGGCCCGATCGCGATCACCCATCCCGTCATACGCAACACCTGTCCAGTAAGCGATTTCCTCACCCCTGCCGCCAATAGAGATGTTCTCGGTCGGGATATTCGACGGAATTTCAGCGGCAGACTGCAGATCAACCAGGGCTTCCTTGTACAGCGCAGCTTCGATCTTTTTCCGGCCTCGCAGCATGTGGGCATTCACCCATTGATCCGCCACGTTGATGTTGGCACCTTCCGCGACTGCAAACCACCGGGAGTCCATGGTCCGGATGGCTTCATCATACTTTCCCATAGCTACCATGAGCGCCAGCTCGCGATTCAGAGCATCGTCGCGCTGTGCGACGATGCTCTGGTTCTTCTCAAACAGCGGAAGCCTTTTTTCAATCGGAGTGGCGGCCTGCTCGTAGAGCTCATCGAGCTCGACAAAATGCAGCGCATATTTGCGGTCGCTGGCAACTGCTTTTTCCAGTTCCCCGATCGCCCTGTTGAGATCACTTCCCGATCTCTGGTGCATATACGCGATCGCCAGATTGCGGTGAACAATCGCAAACGACGGATCGAGGGCCACCGAAGCCTCCCACAGGTGCTGTGCTTCCTCCGGCTGCCAGTCATAGAGCAGGTTGCCGAGGTAATAGGGCGCGTGAGCGTCGCGAGGATTCGATTTCATCGCCGCCCTTAGAACCTCGATCGCTTCGGACTGAAACGGAAATACGTAATCTGTGGGCATCTTCGTGGCCAGTTGATAATAATCCGACGCCTGAGTTGCCTGCCCCAACTTCGCGGCAAAATAGCCCAGGTAGTAATAAACCATCGCGTTTATCCTGGATTTGTCCGGAGCCTGTGTAATCATTGTTGAGAGAACCTCCGCACCGTCTTCCCATAGACCGGCGTTGAGATATTCCGCAGCCAGCTCTTGAGCCGTCGCAGGATGCCCGTTCAGGGTCGCGAAGAGCGTCTTTGCAGCCTCAGGGCTTCGTGACGCAATCCAGCGTTCCGCCATCGTGCGGACATCTAGAGGGTCGGACTTCTGGGAAGCTGATGCCAGAAGCCGAATAGCCTCCTCAGGACGCCTCAAATGGCGCAGGAGAGAGGCTTTCAGATTCTGTGCCCTGATATTCAGCGCGTTAGCGTCGATAGACCGATCGATGAGATCAAGCGCTTCGACCATGTTGCCGCGGGCTCCTGCCAGCTCGGCCAGGGTGTAGTACCCGGCGGCGCGCCAGGCTAGACTCCAGGTGGATTTGTAGAGCGTTTCAAAGGCTTCGTCGTTCTTCCCCTGGGCCTTCAGAGTGAGTCCGAGGTAGTAGAAGGCTTCGCCGTCTTTAGGGCTTGTGTATTTGTCTGTGAGCCGTTCGAGCGCCCTGCGGAAGAGTTTCTCTGCGTCGGCGAAGCGCGCCTTTTTAAAGTAATTGATGCCGAGAGCGGTGTTCACCCGCACGTCCCCGGGATCACGGCGAAGAGCTTCTTCCCAATAGGGGTCAGGATCCAGAACAGGGTCGTGGAACTGCTCGATGCGAAGACCGGTAAGGTACAGCTCCTCATTCGTCTTGATGGCCTTCGGAGCCTCCGGACTCGTCACAGGTTTTGGCATCGGGTAGGGTATGATTCGGATGGGAGAATACGAAACGAGTTCCTTGCCATCCGCGTGGATGGAAGCACGCAAGTCGTGCTCGTCCACGCCAGCCGGCAGAGCAACTTCCTTTACGTAGGGCTTGGCGGGATCGATCGCCACGGTCTCATGGAGGAGCACCTTTTCGCCGGCCTTGAGCAGGACCAATGCCTTAGGATGTGCTGAGGTTGTGTAAAATCCAAGCTTGGCCGTTCCGTTGGCTACATCCAGGTTTACTGCGGCGTCCAGGTTTGCTTTCTTTACACCGCCGATATTCCGGAAGGGATACCAGTTCAACGAGAAGGATTTCACTTCATACGGCTGCAGCCAGCTGTAGTCAGGCTGGTTGTCGGAGTATGCACCGACCATCAGCTCAATGTAGGGTCCGTCATCGTCCGTGAGAATCTTGTCCCAGGCGCGACCACGCGGGCCCGTGCCCCAGGTCCACAGCTTCTTGCCGGGCGCGACATGCTGGTCGGCGACGCTCATGACCCCGGCCTGCTTTCCGTGATCATAGCCGGCAAAGAAATCATCTTCGTAGTTCCAGGCAAAAAATGAATTCGACGAGATGTTGTTCTTGTACCAGCTCACATCCACGCCCTTTGTGAAATCCGCACCGGCGAATTTCGAGGTGGAGAACGGCCAGGCGGTGAATTCGCGCTTGCCATGATACGTGGCGTACTGCGTGCCGGGCGGGAACAGAACCTGGTAGTTCTCGTTTACGTGAACCGCCACGTTGGCAAAGCAGAGCATGGTGTTCACAACCGGCGTGCGGTTGACAATCCGCACCTGGGCTTCCATGTAAGCTTTTCCGGGTCGCAGTGTGTAGCCCACGGCCCAACGCATGCGGTGTCGCACCTCCAACTCACCCACCCATACGGTCTTGCTGCCGTCTGGGCCCTCTTCCACGCGGTATTGCACGGGAATGAACGTGCTTGCGCGGTGATGGTGCGGGATGTTCCACTCAATCCCGCCGGAAATCCAGGCTCCGATCAGACCGATCAGAGCGGGCTTGATGACATGCTGGCGGTAGAAGAAGTTGTAGCCGTTGGTCTTGTCAACTCCTTCAAATAGGCGGCCGCCGATCTCAGGCAGAATTCCGATCCTGACGTATTCGTTATCCAGGTAAACCATCGTGTAGGTCGTGTCGACTTTCTTGCCCGTGAGCGTGTCATAGAAAGGATATGGATAGATTCGGCCTTCGGCTCCCTGAGACTGCCGGCCGAGATAAAACATGGGGTTCAGTTCGGGCGCTCCGGCCAAATACGTTGGAATGACGATTTTTTCCTCCCAAGCCTTGACCGGCAAAGCCTCGGCTGCCTGGAGAAAGCTGGGACCTGCAAGCAGCGCGACAGCCAGGAAGGAAGGAAGCGGCAACCTTACTCGTTTACGCACCATGACGAAGCTCCTCCTAAGGGCTCGCTCAAGAATAAGTTCGCATTCTGGCGCGAGCGCCGGGCGGGTAGACGCAAGACGCCGTCGAGGGGCGGCAACGAAGCAGATGCCCGCCCGCTGCCGCGCCCCTGAGGCCGCGGCCCGCAAACCCGCCCTGAGACATAGGAACATTTCATCATGGCGGCAGGGATCACTACAACTGCGATTTGCTATTTAGCCTGTTGTTGGACTCTATGAGGCCTGGCTTGAAATAGAATTTCCTGTGGCGCCGGCCATCAGACCGGCGCGCGTCGCGGCCAGCGGCCGCGACCGGGGGGTTTGATGACCCCCCGCACATGATCCCGTTCCCAATAGAAATTAGATTGCCGCAACTCCGAATCCAGAAACATAGAAATCATGGTGCGAGCTGGATGAGCCCGCTGTTTGGCGCAACGTCGGTTATCTCTGCCGGATTGCCGACGACGACCAGCGCAAGCGCACCGGACAGGGGGAGCGCGGACGCAGGAACCGTGAGAGTGAGCGTGTTGCCGATCGCGCTCACCTGAACATCTCCTGCCGTGAGTTGGCTGAGGGAAAGATATGTCGCCTGACCGAGAAATACCTCAACCCATGTGTCGAAGGCAAACAGGTTGTTGTCGCCGAACGGGAAGTACGTCGGTAGTGTGATCCCCGGGGGCAACTGAACTGTGGCCGGTGCTGTTGTTTTCACGAAAATGAAAACCCACAGGCCGTCCGTTGGCGGCCCGCCTGTCACCGGGAGACTACCAAGAGTGACGGGATCCTTGAACTTGATCGTGATCACTGAGGAGCTTCCCTGCACGGATCCGGTCACCGAGGTGATGTCCGGTATACTGTAGCCGAATTGCGCCGCAATGCTGGACGTGCCGCCGAGATCGAAGGTGTCTCCTATCGGATCTTCATTCGGTCCAATGGGACCGGACGAAGCTAGAGGCGTCAGGGCTACTGGCGGGGTCGCCTGATATATCCCCCCTACCGGAATGTCCGATACACGACTGTTGCCGGCACCTGGAATCTGTTCTGAGACACCCACGGATTCCTCTCCCCCGTGGGTGAACGGGTTGCCCTTGGGGAAGAACGTGATGTCCAATACGTTCTGCAGGTTTCCTATCAGGGTTTCCCGCGGCAATTGTGCTCTGGGGAAAACGAGACTGATGCTCGTCGCTTCCACAACCGCAAGAGTCAAGCCGTCCGAACAGGACAGACCGTTGCGGTAGAGCGCAAGAAGCTGGCTGGGATGATCCAAGCCACTTGCCAATGTGCTATCGAGGGAGCCTTGATACTCATGCAATTCACCAGTAGCCAGCGTCGCATAAACTGTGCCCGTGCAGTCGTCGACGGTGATACCCACCACACCGGGCACCGCGAGCGTGGCAACACGTCCCGGGCCGGCGGCGGACTGTAGCGCTCCCGCGGGCGCCGTTGCAGAAATGATCTGCGCACGGGGGACGACAGTGATCTGTCCGGCACCCGACTCGGCAACCAGCAGGTTCCCCGTAATGGGATCGAGTGCCAGCGAATTGGGCTGATTCAGCCCGGTGGTGACTGTGGCC
>DASQID010000293.1:0-3466 GCA_035631775.1 Acidobacteriota bacterium | reverse complement strand
TTAAAAAGCCACCGCCAAGGCGCGAAGACGCAAAGGAACGCCAGACTCCTTAGGTTGCGGCTATGCTGCACAGGGTAATTCGTGATATCCAAATCCCGTTACGTCCCCGTCCCGATATCAACTACAGCTTCGGTAATCTGGCCGAGATACTTGCCGTCGCAGACCACATCCGCCGCAAGGGCAAGGCGAGGCGTGCCCGCCTGCCAGTCACGGGGAATCTGAATCTTGAACGCTGCCTTCGCCGCCGCTTGCGCCGCTACTTCCACGTGCAGAGTGTCAGGTTCAATGTGCCACTCGCCGGGCGCGACGAGCCCGATATCGAGCTTCATCGGGGCGCTGCGGTAATTGCGCACCCGAATCTCCGCCTCCGTTGAGTCACCCGGCTTCATCAGCATCTGGTACGGATAGATGCTGCACCAACTCGGATCCAGACCGAAGTTCACGTCGGGATCGGCAATCACTTCCCGAAATAGCTGCTCCTGCCGGCGCATCTTCTGCTCGGTGGACAGCAGGTCCTCGCGGTTTACCAGAAACGGGCGTCCATGGCCCGGAGCCATCAGATTGGGTTCATGTTCGATCAGGTTTCGGATTGAATTGATGTGGCTGTCGCTCTCGACGTGATTGCGGAAGATCAGGTTGTGGCGCAGGACGCCGGGACCCGAATCGGAGTACGGGAAGAAGGCATCCCCGCTGAACACGACTCGCGCTCCGTCGATTGTCACGAAGAGCGCCATCTGATATTCCGTGTGGCCCGGGGAATGGGAAACCTCGAAATCGTACTCTTCCCACTTGAAGTGTTCCCCATGATGAAAGGTGCGCGAGACCTTGAACGGTTCTCCGAGAATGCAGCCGAGATTGTAACCGCGGGGATTTTCGAGGACATCAAGCATGTTCTCGTAACACCAGATCTTGGTGCCGTAGTGGCGGATCAGGTGCGGGAAGCCGTTGAGATGATCGTCATGCATGTGGCTGGGCATCGCGACATCCACGGACTGCATGCCGAACCGGGTCTTGAGATCGTCGACGTTGTGCTCGACAAACCTGATCCGGTCGGTCACAGCCGTTGCGCGCTCGAAGTTTCCGAAGTGCAATCCGGAAGCCGAGCCGTAATCGATGAACATCGCCTTGCCGCTCTTGCTCAGAATGGCATAGAAAGAAGATGTTGTGAGATGGTGCGCGATCAGGTGGGGGCTGACCGCATAACCGCGGAAGGACACGCTGGGAGTGTTCCCCGTCTGGAACCGGTAGTACTCGACAAGCCGATCGATAGTGGATTCAATTCCTTTGTCCGGATCCGGGAGAGGATCTCCGTGCGAGGGACAGAGAAGAGCCGGCTTTTGCTCGCGCAGCCGGGTGAGTGAGAAGATGCCTAGGTCCACCCCTTCGGCTCCGCCGTAGTTGATCTGGGTGTCCCAGAGGTTGACGATTTTCCCAGGAGAGTGCATCAGATCACCGCTGAAGGCTACTCGCTTGCCGTCTATGTCCACGAGCAGCGTGACGGATCCCAGGGTGTGGCCGGGGGTAGGAAGCACGAAAATGTCGCGGTTGTTCCAGCGAAAGGTGCCGTAGTCGCTCAACACGGAGGCTACCGGGATATTCTCGGTGATTGTGTTGAAGTCGTTGCGCATGTAATAGAGGTGAAAGACGCGGCGGTTGCGCCAGAAGTTCTCGGCATCTGCGAAGAGGTGGCGTTCGTGCGCCGGAACCACGATGGGGATTGATCTCGCACCGGCGAGGTAGTCTCCCTGGCACTGGTCGCGATGATGGTGCGTGTGCAGAATCCAGTCCACTTTGGTGACACCGAGTCCGGACAGGTAGTCGAGGATCTTGCCGGATCCAAAATCGATCAGCAGGCCGCGGCTGCCGTCCCGGACGAGGTAGACGTTGCAGGTGTCTTCGAGCAGGTACAGATTTTCGGAGAGTTTTTTTAAAGAGGAGGCTGGTGAGAAGGAGGTTCGTCGCCTGCCATTAGGCCGAGGCTCCTGTGCGCTGGCGGTTGCGGAGGTGACGGTCGGGCCGGCAACCGCCGCCACACCTACAGACTTCAGAAATCCGCGGCGGGACGTGTCTCTCATGAGGATTCTCCTTTCGAAGCGATGGCTCATTCTACGACAAATTTTGAATGGCCCGGCCGCGATTCCTGTGCCGGGGTCATCAGATCCCCGGTCATGGTCGCCGGCAGCGGCGCGCGCCGGTCTGTAGCGTGCACCGTTGGTCAGCTCCAGGCATCTGGTTGCGCAGGCTCACGCGCACTAACTCGGTGCTTAGGGCTGGCGCAAGAATAACTTCACATTTTGCTGCTGGCCCCCAGGCCCACTGGCGAGGCGCGAGCGACGAGCTATACCCGGGGTGGTATGTGAGGAGCGAGCAACAAAGCCAGCGGGCCTGCTGGCCGCAGCCTGAAAGGGCGCGGCGGCGGGCGGGCATCTGCTCCGTTGCCGCTCCTCGACGATATACACCGATATCGCCTGCGTCGCGGCGCCTCGCATCTGCCCGCCCCAGGAGCGCCGCAGGCGCGACGGTGCTCGCGCCAAAATGTGAATCTATTCTTGCGCCAGCCCTTAGGGCCGCTTGTGCGAGCAGTGGCAGCATGGCGTGGAATTTCATTACGTCTCCGATCGATGGAGCTTTCATGATATCCCATTTCGTCCCACTGGTTTTGCGAGTTCGGCGTTCAGAGAACTTCGCAGCAAGCCTTCATTGACGCTTACTGCTGACTTCCATTGGGACAAATGGACGCGTAGAATGCGGCGATGATTTCGAGGATGCAATGCTGACGCAAGGGCCAAGATAAAAATACGCTCTCTATAATC
This sequence comes from Acidobacteriota bacterium, assembly GCA_035631775.1. Lineage (GTDB taxonomy): Bacteria > Acidobacteriota > UBA6911 > UBA6911 > UBA6911 > DASQID01. The sequence continues at coordinate 653 of DASQID010000293.1, read as the reverse complement.
CGTCCGGCCCTCACAGCCGGGCGCCATTCCCACGAGGCACAGTCCATTTCCCATATCAACGGTCCCAAATTCCCCGCGATTCCAGCCGACATTCGGAGGTCCCAATGGGAGTGAAGCCACGACTTCAGAGACAAGTGCGCTCACGCCCCGTGAATGTCTCCCTCCATTCAGACTCATCCGCAGGTGACCGCGTGATTCGGCAGGAACGATTCGTCGCACTGGGGCTGTCCCTTCTCGCAGTTTTTCTCCATGTGGTCTTTCTTCTGAAAGCAGGCGGTCTCTGGCGGGACGAAGCGAACAGTGTTGCTCTCGCCTTTAAGCCGAGTCTCGCGGAGATGTGGTCAGCCATGAGATTCGATTCATTTCCCATCCTGCATTTCATACTGGTCAGGTTTTGGTCCGAATTATTCGGTTCAAGCGATGCATCGCTGCGCGGGCTGGGGTTCATTGTCGGACTGGCAATAATTGCTGTTTTCTGGCTTAACTCCGATAGATTTGGCTGCAGGTCTCCCCTGGTCCCCCTCCTCCTCATCGGATTGAGCCCCGTCATGATTCGTTCACTCGACGCGATCCGCCCAAACGGATTAGCGACTCTGACAACTATCCTCGCATTTGCTGCGGTTTGGAGCGCCGTCTGTAAGCCTGATGCATTC
>DASQID010000292.1:0-4532 GCA_035631775.1 Acidobacteriota bacterium | reverse complement strand
ACTGAGCGTGACGGCTGTCTGCACCTTGCCCCGGCACCGTGCTAGCCGCCTACTTCCTTGTGCAGCGCTGGGCAGTGTGATACATAAGTCGCACATCTTATCCATTCACTCATTAGCTCAGGGGGACTGATGCCAGCGCTTTCTGCCAGTATCAAGAAGCTTCTTGCCCGCACCAAACTGGTGGTTCTGCCGGAGGATTTCTTCGTGGTTCAATTGCCGGTGGATGTCAAGCCGATCCCCGGAGAATGGTACCGGCCGGCGACGACACGTTTTGCCGTGTTTATTCGGGAGTCAAATCAGATCACTCTGATTGTCAATCGTAGAAAGTGGTTGCGGATGCAGAATATCTTCGAGAAATACGATGCCCATGGACCCATGAAAGTAGTCGCGTTCGATGTCAAACTCTCCATGGTTGCCCGGGGATACATGGCAGCCATCGGAACGGTTCTGGCGGAGGCGAAGCTGAGCGTCATGCCGGTTTCCACCTTTCAGCGCGACCACATCATCGTACCCAAAGCAAACCTGCCGCGTACGGTTCGGGTTGTCCGGCAATTCCTGGAGAGCTGTCGCAACAGTCCTCCCCGAGAGAAGCCGGCAGCAGACGTCCGTCAGCAGGCAGACCGCCGGTGACATGCCCGCGCCGGCCTCGCCGCAGCCAACGAGTCTTTTTTATTCTGCGCCTATGCGTTTTGGCGGTGGCCTCTTGAGAAGCCACAGCTGGAACGCCAATGCGCAACGACAGGCGGCCAATTCCTCTCCCCCAACCGCTGGCTTCGCTCGAGGATCCAATGTTAATCGCCCTTGTTCTCGCTCTCTTGGTCCTCTCCCTGGTCATGTTCTCCTTCGAGATCGTCTCCATCGATCTGATTGCGCTCAGCGCCCTTCTCGTTCTCATCGCATGCGGCGCGCTCAGCCCTGAACAGGCTTTCGCCAGCTTCGGCAGCGAGATGATCATTCTGTTGGCCTCCATCTTCGTAATAGCCGGTGCGCTGCAGAGGACCGGTGTTCTCGATTCCATCGGCCTGCTCTTGTATCGACATTGCAGCGGAAGTTACAGGCGCCTGCTGGTCAGCATTGTTCTCGTGGTGGCGGTCGTGTCTGCCTTCATGAACAATACGGTCGTGACGGCGGTCTTCGTGCCCATCGTGCTTGCCGTAGCCCGTCGGGCGCACCTCTCGCCTTCGCAGTTGCTCATGCCCGTTGCATTCGCCGCCATGCTTGGCGGCTGCTGCACACTGGTGGGAACCTCCACGAACATCGCCGCCAGCGCGTTTCTGACACAGCGAGGGTTGGAGCCCTTTAGGTTGTTTGAGTTCCTGCCGGTCGGATTGGCGGCGATCATCGCCGGCACTGTTTTTTTCGCGTTGCTCGGACCAAGACTGCTTCCGGTGCGTGCCGCCGAAGAGCTCACCAGGCAGTACAAAGTGAAGGAATACCTGACAGAATTCGCCTTGCGCTCGGGCTGCCCATTCATCGGGAAACGCCTCGAAGAGGGAGGGTTGCGCCAGATCGCCGATGTCACGGTACTGGGCATCATCAGGGGTGGGAGTACGCGTCTCGCTCCCCAGGCGGAGGAAGTCTTGCAGGAAGCCGACGTCCTTCTGATAAAGGGCGAAGTTGAAGGTATCCAGAAACTGCGCCAGACGCCGGGGGTTGAATCAAAAGTGGACGTCTCCCTCGGAGACTCGAGTCTGGAATCGGAGAATATCAGGCTCGTTGAAGTCATGGTCGGGCCGGGTTCCCGCTTCCTCGGACGCACGCTCAAAGAAATCGATTTCCGACACAGATTCGGGCTGACGGCAATGGCACTGCACCGTCTGGGGGAGGATGTGATTCAAAGGGTCGGAAAAATCGTCCTAAAAGTCGGCGATGTCCTTCTGGTGCAGGGACCCGAGGGCCGCCTCGACGGCCTCCATGCGACGGGGAACGTCCTGGTACTGAGCGACCTATCGCACTTTCTCCTGGACCGCAGGAAAGGCATTTATGTCGTCAGCTTTTTTGTCGGGTCGCTGCTTTTGGGCGGGATAGGAGCCGTCCCGCTTGGCCCGGCAGTGCTTGCGGCCGCAGTTCTGACGGTGTTGGCCAGGGCTGTTACGAGCGATGAGGCCTACCGCATGGTGGACTGGCGCCTGCTGATGCTTATCGGCGGTATGACCAGCTTTGGCCGGGCCATGGTCAACAGCGGAGCAGACAAGTTCCTGGCCGATCTCATGATCAAGGCGACGGGATATTTCGGCATCTACGGGCTGCTCGCAGGATTTCTGGCGCTGACCGTGGCCCTGACGCAGCCCCTGTCGAACGCAGCCGCCGCGCTTGCCGTGCTTCCCATTGCCATCGCCACTGCGGAAAAAATGGGCGCCAATCCACGCACGTTTGCGGTCATGGTAACGATGGCTGCTTCGCTGTCGTTTATCACTCCCATGGAACCCTCGTGCGTGCTGGTCTACCCGTCGGGACGTTATCGCTTCGCCGATTTCATCAAAGTAGGCGGGGCGCTGACCTTAGTCATTGGAACGTTGCTCCTGATCCTTATCCCTCTTATCTGGCCGCTCCGATGAAGTAGCTGGCAGACGGCAGCTGGCAGACGGCAGAAAATCAGCAGGCAGCTGGCAGCAGGCAGTTGGACTATTGCATGGCAACGGATTTCGAGAGCCCAGTGATAAGACGTCCGACTTCGGAGGCCTTCTCCATCAAGTGAAAAACTGCTTCCTTTGTTAAGTACCCAAGTCTATCAGATATAAGTATCTGCGTTTCGGCCTCCCTCACAGAACCATGAGCAATTGATAGGTAGTGTAGAAACTCGCCCTTCGATCTCCGTCCCTGCCCCTCAGAAATGTTGGAGGGCACGGATACGGCGGCCTTTCTCAGTTGCATCCTCAGACCATACATCTCCTCGTTAGGAAGGCATCTGGTTTCCCTATATACCTCCTCAACCAGTTCCATTGCTTTGTGCCAAACGATTAAATCACGGTAGTTTTTGACTGTCATACGGCACTCCGTTTGCCTCTTCTAACGACACCCGCGCTTTTTGATCAACTATTTCTTCTGTTAAGTGTTGCTGCCTACTGCCGTCTGCCCGCTGCATGCTGATTCGAAAATGCCGGCGGCTCCCATGCCCCCACCGATGCACATAGTGACCATGCCGTACCGGCTGCCTCGCCGCTTCATCTCGGAGAGTATCGTCGCGGTAAGCTTTGCGCCCGTGCAACCCAAGGGATGTCCAAGCGCAACGGCTCCGCCGTTTACGTTTACCTTTTCGGGATCCATTCCCACTTCCCTTATCACTGCAAGGGCCTGAACGGCGAAGGCTTCATTCAGTTCAATGAGATCCATGTCGGAAAGCTTCAGCCCGGCCATCTTCAACGCCTTGGGAATCGCGGCAGCCGGTCCTATGCCCATGATCTCCGGGGGGACTCCGGCGGTGGCAAAAGCGACGAAACGTGCCAGCGGTCTCAAGTTCAGCTCCCGCACCCTCTCGCCCGACATGACCGTGCACGCGGCTGCGCCATCGGAGGTCTGTGAGGCATTCCCCGCGGTGACGGTACCGCGCGCGTGAAATACCGGTTTCAGTTTGGCGAGCGCCTCCAGTGATGTGTCGGCGCGCGGACCCTCATCCTGGGAAAAAGTGATTTCTTTAATGACAGGTTTCCCGCCATTTGAACCGGCGGCCTCGATCCTTACAGTGAGTGGAACGATCTCGTCCCCGAATTTCCCGTCCTTGATTGCAGCGACTGCTTTCAAATGACTTCGATACGCGAACCGGTCGGCCTCCTCGCGGGGTATAGCGAATTTTCCGGCCAGGTTTTCCGCCGTCAGTCCCATGGACAGGTAAGTGTCGGGAGAGTGCTCAACCAGATACGGATTGGGGGCCAGTTTGTGGCCGCCCATCGGAACCATGCTCATGCTCTCCGTGCCGCCTGCCACAATGGTGTGAGCAAATCCCGCGATAATGCGTTCCGCGGCGAGCGCGATGGCCTGCAGCCCCGAGGAGCAGAACCGGTTGATTGTGATCGCCGAGGTCGCCACAGGCAGGCGTGCCAGGAGCATCGCTTGCCGTGCGACGTTCATCCCCTGTTCGGCCTCCGGCATCGCGCATCCCAGGATCACGTCCTCAACATCCGAATCCCCGAGCCCTGGCACGCGGTTGATCGCCTCGCGAATAACCGCCGCTGCCATATCATCCGGCCTGGTATTGCGCAGCGCCCCTCTGGGAGCCTTTCCCACCGCCGTCCTGACCGCGCTGACGATAAACGCTTCAGCCATCGTTCCCTCCAACTCAATTGACGATTTATGACTGACGATTGACGATTGATTATCTAAGGAATAGCCGGATTATCCATGAAGGCCCTATCAGAAGATGTGAAGTTTTCGGACAATCTGCGTATTTAGGGCTGGCGCAAGAATAACTTCACGTTTTGCTGCTGGCCTGCGGGCCGCAGCCTGAAAGGGCGCGGCGGCGGGCGGGCATCTGCTTCGTTGCCGCTCCTCGACGATATACACCGATATCGCCTGCGTCGCGGCGCCTCGCATCT
>DASQID010000291.1:0-3939 GCA_035631775.1 Acidobacteriota bacterium | reverse complement strand
TGGACGGAATATGCGTCCAAACCATGGTATTGATGAGTCCTATGCGGTGCGCAATACGTGCGGCCGCGAGCGCAGAAAAGCCGGCAAAGATGTTCGCGCCGAAAAAGATGCCGCCCAGAACTGCGGGATGAACCTTATATCGCACGAAGAACCAGTAGGCGACGAGGCTCTGAACGATCAGGCCGCCGGCGAACGCATCGACCATGAACAGCCCGGCGAGCTTGAGTACAATGCGCCGAGAGCGCTGCAGGCCGAGTGTTCCTTTGACAGGTGCCTCCGGAACGGAGGGGGGTGGATGCTGGTGTCTGTCCACCTCCGTCGCCGGACTAAGTCGCGAGAACAGCGCAAGCAGGGCCGCCCCCAGCAAAGCATAGAGTATGATCACCGCCCTGTACCCGCTCAGCGCCCGGCCCGTCGCCTGGTGCAGCAACTGCGCCAGAGATCCCCCGCAAAGTGAACCGAATGCCGTCGCCAGCGAGCCGGCCAGGCTGTACCAAGCGAAGACCTGAGTACGGGATTTGCCGGGGAGTATCTGCGCAAGTGCAGCCTGCTCGATCGCAAGGAACGGGCCGACTTCGTTCCCGCTCGGGCTGATCGTGCCTATAATTGCCGCGACGGTGAGCAGGGGGAGATAGCGGGTCCAGGCAAACACGGCGCCCGCGAATACCACGAGGAGCGCTCCCAGTTGGAGCATTCGACGGCGCCCGAGTCGATCGGCAACGGTCGTGATCGCAAGCGAGACGGCCACATCTCCGGCTAAGGTCAGGGAAAGGAGGAGTCCGATCTGGATCTCGCTTAATCCAAGCTCCGCAAGGTAAAGCGCAAGCACTACGGAAAGCGAACCGTAGGCAAACAGCCGGGCGATGCGCGTTGAGAAGAGGATTCTGCCATCAGCGGGCAGCAACTTCAGTATCTGGATTTCCGAGGCTTTCAAATTGCCGATCGTCAGTCCCTCTTCGCACTCTTCCGACTCGAAAGGCCGGCATCCACCGCTTCAGCTTTACGAAGCGATATATGACTGAAGATACGGATCAGTCATTTCTCAAATCGTGTCATTCTTAGGGCTCGCCCTAGATCCATGAATTCCTCACAGCCCGTTGAATCTGGCTCGAGCAAGGAACTCGCCGGCTCCCGGCCGGCCCATGACCTTTCCTTCGCGGGCAATGACCCGTCCTCGCTGGAGAACGAGCCATGTCGTTCCCCGAATTCTCATGCCCTCGTAAGGAGAGTAGTCGGCACGCGACAGGCCGATGGACTTCGAAAGCGTCTGCTCCGCCTTGGGATCAAAGATGATCATGTCGGCGTCGCTCCCCACTGCCAGACTGCCCTTCCTGGGAAAAAGTCCGAAGAGTTTGGCCGGAGCAGTACAAGCCAGATCGACCACACGATTGGGGGAAAGCTTGCCGGTGTTGGCTCCGGAGGAACAAAGGAGTGAGACTCTCTCCTGTATGCCGACAAATCCTCGGGGAGCCTGCATGAAGCTCTCCTTCCCGGCGTCCTTCTGACCGGCATAGTTAAAGGCGGTGTGATCGCTACCGACGACATGGATGTCGCCGCTGCCAAGCGCCTTCCAGAGCGCTTCTCCGTGCCAGGAGGGCCGAAGCGGCGGAGTGCAGTAATACTTCACGGCCTCTGATTCCTCATAACGCTCGCTTCCTAGAACGAGATAGTGGGAACAGGTTTCGGCATAGACCGCCTGCCCTCGATCTCTCGCTACTTTGACCTTCTCGAGGGAGTGGGCCGCCGAGAGATTGGTGAAATACACGGGGACTTTGGCCAGTTCCGCAAGTGCGATAACTCGAGCTGTGGATTCCGCCTCCAACTCGGGCGGTCGGACTGAGGGCAGGTATCGGGCGGAGGTCTTCCCGTCGGCCGCGAGGCGGCGCAGCAGCAGGTCGATCACCTCGCCATTTTCGGCATGGATGCAGGCGAGCGCTCCCGCACTGCTGGTTCGTTGGAGGAACTCCAATAAAGCAGCATCGCCTATGCGGCGATCGGGCGAACCGTCGAGCGAGATCTTGAAACTCGTGACGCCGGCGTCCACCAGCGAGGGGATCTGGCTCAATACTGCGTCGTTGACTTCCGAAAGTGCGATGTGAAAGCCGTAATCGATGATGGATCGCGAAGCCGCCTTGGCCTTCCAATCCTCCAAGGTCTGCATCAGAAGCGTTCCGGGAATCTGCTCGGCATAATCCACAACCGTCGTGGTACCTCCCGCGGCGGCGGCAGCCGTGCCGGTTTCGAAATCATCCACAGTGGTCATTCCGTCGCATTGCGAGTCCAGATGGGTATGTACGTCTACTGCGCCGGGCAGGACCCATTTGTCCGCGGCGTCAATGATCTCGCTGGCAATCTTGGAAATCTCTCGGCCGATTTCCGAAACAACTCCATTCTTTACGAGAATATCGGCTTTGTATGTATCTGCAGCTGTGATGATGGTTCCGTTTTTGATCAGGGTCGTCATAGTCACTCCAGCATGTGAATAGTGGGCAGTCATGAATTGCACGGACCGGGGTTCCGGGAGGTCCCGTGCGACTCGTACAATTCATTACTTGCCGTTGCAGCGATTGTGTTGTCTTCTTGTGCGCGTGGATCGAGAGGAGGATTCGCGGCAGGACGGCTTTTCACTCAATTGGGCGTGGCGGCAACGATGTCCGCCGCGCCAGCCAGGAATCGCGACCATGCCGGGCTATTGAAGCCGGCCGAACGAACGGTCCAAAAGGAGTATCGCATCATCGACATCCCTTCTGGAGCAGGTCAAGGCAGGAGAGATGCGGGCGACATTTCCGCATATCCCTCCCTTGCCGATGATCAATCCGTTTTCCTTCGTCAGGTCCATCAGCCGCGCCATTTCCTCCGCGGCGGGCACCTTGGTCTTCCGATCCTTCACCAGCTCCACTCCCTGCATGAGCCCCATTCCGCGGACGTCGCCGATGATGGGATGTTTTTCCTGCAACTCCTTGAGGCGTTCACGCAAGTACTGCCCGGTCACCCGCGCATTCTCCATCAGGTTCTCCGACTCGATCAGATCGATGGTTGCCTTTGCGGCGCGGGCGCCAACAGGATTACCGCCGAAAGTGGATATGGTCAAACCCTTGAGCGAATCAGCGATTTCGGGTGTTGCGACGGTCACCCCCACGGGAGAACCGTTTGCCATGCCCTTAGCTGCTGTAATCATGTCGGGCTGAACTCCCCAGTGCTCGATGCCGAACCATTTGCCTCCGGTCCGGCCAAAGCCTGTCTGCACCTCGTCGCTGATGAAAACACCGCCGTACCTGCGGATGATCTCCGCTACGATCGAAAAATACTCCCTGGGCGGGGTAATGAATCCCCCCACTCCCTGTATTGGTTCAGCAATGAATGCCGCCAGCCTGCCGCTGGTGGCAGTTCGTATCAACTCTTCAATGTCCCGGGCACAAACTAGATTGCACTCCGGATAAGTCTTTTCAAATGGACAACGGTAGCAGTATGCGTTGTGAGCGTGAACGATACCCGGCGCCGGCAGGCCGCCCAACCGCCATGCGGAATGTGCCGTCAGGCTCATGGCGAGCGCGGACCGGCCACTGTATGCATGCCTGAGCGCAATGACTTCGTGTCGGCCCGTGTAAGCACGCGCCATGAGAATGGCGGTTTCGTTCGCCTCCGTTCCGCTGTTGGTGAAAAAACTCTTTTGCAGGCGCCCCGGTGTAATTCCGGCCAGTTTTTCCGCAAGCTCCGCCTGGGGAATGGTGGGGAAGAGTGTGGAGGCGTGCTGCAGTTTCCTGGCCTGTTCCACCAATGCCTCCGTGACCGTGTCGTTACAGTGGCCGGCGATTATTGTGAGGATCCCGCCGAAGAAATCCAGGTATTCCCGGCCGTCGACGTCATAGAGGTGCATGTCTTTCCCGCGCTCCAGTACCAGCGGCTCGGAATAGTAGGTGATGACCGAGGGAAATAGAT
>DASQID010000290.1:0-4955 GCA_035631775.1 Acidobacteriota bacterium | reverse complement strand
CGTGATCTGCCTTGAAGGTGAGCTGATTTTGGTGGAACCAGGGATTGTTGGTGAGGGTCGCTGCCGAGTTGTTGGTCAAGCGCCCTGAGACCATAGGAAGATATCCATTGCGAAAGATGTCGACGATCTGAGCCGAAGTCTTGCTGATCCGACTTTTTGGAATGATGTTTCCTGCGAACGGATCTGAGACCCATGCGCCGTTTACTTTGTGCAGCGTGGCCGGATCGAATATCTGGCCGGCGTACACATCGCGGCCCAATGCGTCCTGTCCCACCGGATTCTTCGTCAGCAGTGCGCTGAAATCGCCATCCAGAAACGCCGCAGTAGGAACTGTCCGATTCATCGGGCCCAGCTGGTAAGTCTCCATCTGATAAATTTCGATGGCGCCGAACAAAAAGGTCCGGTCGCGTCCGTTATAAAGCCCGGGGATGATCAGGGGACCTCCCGCGCTGCCACCCGCGAGCAGCTGGCGGTCACGCGCGCGGTCATACAGGGAGTCGTTCGGATTTTGCGCCCTATTCCAATTGTTCATCCAGGAATTGGCGTCCAGCGCCTCGTTGCGTCCGTAATAGAAGGCGCTGCCACTGAACTTGTTAGTGCCGGATTTCAACGCAAAGTTGAAGACACCGCCGCTTGTCCGGCCGTATTCCGCGGACATCCCGCTAGTCTGTACTTTGAACTCCTGGACCGCCTCCATTGTCGGGCTTGATTCTCCAATGTGGCCCTGAATCTGGGCCGTTGCGGAGATGCCGTCTATATATACTTCTTTGCTGAAGGCCTGGCCCCCTGCCAGGTATGATGTCCAGTTGTTTCCCTCCACTCCAGGGGTGACAGCATAAGCAAAGTTTTCCACTGCCCGGCCGCCGGCAAAGGAGAGCGGCAGATCGGTGATCACCTCGCTCTGCATGGTCATCGAGACCAGTGGAGTATCGGCATTCACCAGTTCCGAGTTGGCTGAGACTGTGACGGTCTGAGTAACCTGCCCGACCTCGAGGACAACATCGAGGCGTGCCGTTTGCCCGGTGGTTACCCTGTAGTCTTTTCTCTCGTAGACCTTGAATCCCGGTAGGGAGAAAGTGAGACGGTAGATGCCGATGGGGACGTTCACTAACTGGTAGTTGCCTACGTCATTGGTGAGTGTAGCCGTCTGGATTCCCGTCTCGACATGGACAGCGGTGATTTCGACACCCGGGACCACCGCTCCGCTCGGATCGGTCACGGTTCCGCCGATCGTGGCGCGGTCGGCCTGCGCCCTGAGTGGCATTGCTGCAAGGCACAGGGCCAGGAGCAGCAGTATCAGATACCTAAGATGGAAGATCTTCATAACATCGACTCCTGAGTGGCGATCAGCAGGGCGCGTCAGGGTGCGCCCTGGAAATTATCTACAATCCCTTCGACGACCTTTCGGCTGCAATCAGCATCCAGCTCAACCTGAGCACGGACTTTCTGAATCCCGTGGTGGCATCGACAGAAGTGGACACAGTCATCATCTTGACTTCCCATCTGAGGCCAACTCAGCCGCGGGAAACAGGCTATTCCCGTTATATAAGGCGTTATGAACCGGTTGCAGACGGCCAGATCCTTTGTTGCCAGGAGATTGGCGGCATTCTGAGGATTCGGCTCCCTTGCCAAAGAGGAGAGAAGGGCTTTGGGATCACTCTCGTTTTGGCCCCGGGGCACCAAATCAAGCTCCCGGCACTAACCCCAAGTAACCGGGTCAATAACGGTTAACACCCCGGTCCGCGACTTGGCGAGCCGCAACGAGAGATCTCTGTGAGCCACATGCCCCACTGATGTATACTCAAGGTTCATACACCTGATCGGCGAGGTTCGAAATGGATTCGATCTCGCTCTACGAAAAGCGCGAAGCACTGAAGCGGCTTCTGCAGAGCAGGTATTTTGCCAAAGCCAGAAGGGTGAGCCGCTTTCTGGAATTCGTCTGCGAGCAGGCCTTTCTTGGCAATGCGGAGAAGTTGAACGAGTATCTTATCGGCGTCGAGATATATGAGCGGGGTGCCGATTTCGATCCGCAGCAGGACGCGATAGTCCGCGTGCAGGCCCACGAGATACGCCGCCGACTGAAGGAGTACTATCAGGAGGATGGGAGAGACGATCCCCTGAGAGTGGATTTTCCCGCGGGACACTACGTGCCGGTTTTTTTCCGCCCGGAGACCTCCCCACTCTCGAGCCAGGTTTCATCCGAACCGGATGAGCCGATGCCACCCCCAGCGCACGGCATATCCTTCCGCCGCCATCTTCCGGTGATTGTTCTTTCGCTCACCTGCGTCGTATTGAGCGTGTTACTGATTCGGGAGAGGTATTTCACCCATAACCCTGCCGTCAGAATGGAGCCCTCTCTGCCGGAAAGCATGACCTGGTTTTGGAAGGCGTTTCTCCCGCCCGCCGATTCACCCCTTATTGTGATCCCGAATCACCCACTGCTCCGGGCGGCGCATGAGGGTGACAGTCCTGCCACCCTTGCACAGAGCACCTTGATACCGAAAGAGAAGCTGCCGGATTTCCGCAACACGATTCATTTTCGTGAACTCAAGGGATTTTATTTCGTGCCGTCGATGACTGATTTCACCGCAGTCGGCGAGGCCTTGGGCCTGATGAATTTCTATGAACTGTTCACCAGAATCGGTATGAAGGTGCGCGTGAAGGAATCGCGTCTGGTGGATTACGAAACAGTCAAGCGTGGCAACGCAATCCTGCTGGGAGGGAACCAGGCCTGGAGCGGCAGAATCTTCGTCTACCCTGAAGGGTTTCTGTTTCACGCAGGCGTCATTACCAATAAAAATCCACGCCGTGGCGAAATGCCAGTCTACAAGCCCGAGTTCGATCCCATCACGAATAGCCTGCGGAAGGACTATGCCCTGGTCCTCATGCTGGCCAACGAAAGGAAAGAGCAGCGAATCCTGCTTATCTACGGCATCTACACTCAGGGTTCACAGGCTGCGATCGAGTACCTGACGAGTGAAGAGCGCCTGGCCGAACTTAGGCAAGCCTTGGTGAATTTATCCCCGGACAAGAAGACCGAGCCCAAATACTTTCAGGTCCTATTGCAGACAACTGTGGAGAACTACGTTCCGGGGAAGGCGTCATTCGTTAGCGCCCGCATCATACCGGACGACCTGGCAACCGGTGCCTCACCCCTGTGATCCAGTTCGCAGTTCCCAGTTCGCAGTTCGCGCACTGCGAACCACTGTGAACGATGAACCGCGAACCATTATGCTAATACCTTCGGTTCTGTTGGCGGAGGATGTTGAACTTGGCTGTGTCAGCCACGGCCATGACTGCCATGACTCCCGCCTGGACGGGATCACTGACGACCAGATCAGCAGCGTCGGGCACGCTCCCGGCCATGTTGAGGGAGATGACCCACAGTCCTTTCTGGCGTACTTCCTGAACCGCCTTGGTGATGTCTCCTCCCATCAGAGATCCAGCCAGGACCAGCAGCCGCACGCGTGGCAGACGAACCACGGCTCGAACGGCTGCGGCCAACTGCTTCTCGCCCACCAGCGGAATTGTGTCGACGGATATATGCTCTCCCCGAATGTTGTGCCGATCCGCCTCCGAGATCGCACCGACTGCTACCTGGCCGACCTGCGCTCCTCCCCCCATGATAATTATCCGCTTCCCGTAGATTCTCGAAAATGTAGGCGCTGATTCGACACTCAAGACGTTGGGAACCTGTTTGAATCCCTCAACGATGCTGTCCACAGGCCCTTCGAAATTAAATTCGAAATAGATTTGAACCTCGTCGGCCGGCCGGTTGATGAGGTCCACATAGGTGATACTGGCATTGTGTTCGGCCAGGACTTTGGTCAGCTGAAAGAGCGCAGCAGGTTGGTTTGTGAGCGTGATGAGAGCTGCATGTTCCATGCGGCGTATCTTAACACCTTTGAGTTCCCCAGCATCTCAAGAGTTCCTGCGTAATCCTCGGTGGTTCAAGCCCACGGCCACGTCAGGGCCGCAGTCGAAAGTCGACCTGCAAATCCCCGAGCGAGTCGCGAGGGCGCCGGTCGCTGAGTTCATTCCGGTGATCGAGGCTATGTTTAGTCAGGACTTGTCCACAAGAAATAGTGCCGCGAGGGGTGGTATGGTGAGTCGCAGCGAACAAGGCCTGGAATTCCAGCCGACGTCTTCCGATTGAATGCTGACCGGGCCGGGGCACCCGCTTCCGCCGTATTCACCCGCATCGCTGTTGAACATCACTCTCCAGACTGCAGAACGAGGTACGCCGACGCGATATTCGCGCTGCACCGCCGGCTGAAAGTTGCAGATCACCAGAACCTGGGGATCAACCTTTAACCGAGGCTTTCGAAGAAAAGTGAGGACACTGTTGCGGTGATCTTCGCAGGATATCCATTCAAAGCCATCTGGATCGCAGTCCAGTTCGTGCAATGCGGCGTATCTTTTATGAAGTCGGTTCAGGTCGATTACGCACTTCTGCGTCCCGGCGTGGAAGGGAAACTGCAGGAGGTGCCAATCCAGACTTTGATTGTGGTCCCACTCGCGCATCTGTCCGAACTCGCCGCCCATGAAAAGCAGCTTTTTCCCGGGTAATCCGTACATATACGCGTACAGCAGTCTCAGATTCGCGAACCTCTGCCAGAGATCTCCCGACATCTTTCCTACCAGAGAGCCTTTGAGGTGCACTACCTCGTCGTGGGAGAGAGACAGTACGAAATTTTCAGAGGAAGCATACAGCATCCTGAAGGTGAGCTTGTTCAAGAGCTGCCGCCTCTGATGAAAGCCTCTGCGCATATACTCCAGGGTATCGTGCATCCAGCCCATGTCCCACTTCAAATCGAAGCCCAGTCCCCCGTCGCCGGCCGGACGAGTGACTTTCGGCCATGCCGTGGCCTCCTCCGCAAATGTGAGCACGCCCGGATATCTACTGTGTATCTCATCGTTAAACCTGCGAAGTAGGGAAATAGCCTCCAGATTTT
>DASQID010000289.1:0-2602 GCA_035631775.1 Acidobacteriota bacterium | reverse complement strand
CACATGACCACATTCTGTTCCAAAATGTGATCTTGTTTTTGCGCGAGCCCTATGGACACGAGGGACTTTATTCGAATACCTCGCGATAACTGAGCACGGCGCCCTTGTGACGCAGCGCGCTTCTCTCGGCCCGGGTCCTGTCTGCGAAGGCCACGATACCCCCGGACATCGGAGTCTTAAATTCCTGGGAGCGCACATAGGACGCCTCCGGCCCGGTCACCCACCGTCGCGTCTCGTAGTCCATCACGAAGCAAGCCGCGACTTGGACACGAGGGTTTCCGTTCTTTAAATAGGACTTCATGCAGCCAAGATCATCAAACTTGTGAGCAGAGCCGGCATTATCGATAAGCTCAGCCGCAAACCGCTGCTCGGAAATCGCCATCCTGCAGTGTTCGCACATGTCGTCGGCAGTGATGTCAACGGGGGTCTGCTTCGCCGTCCCGCACGCCACAGCCAGGAGGGAAGCACACAGAAGCATCCTTTTCACGCGCATACCTCAAATAGAGATCTTCGAGCGATGGTTCCCGAGTTGCGAATCTCGTGATCCTGCCCCCCGCTGCTTCAATGGCGCGCAGAATTTGCAGCCGGTTCTCGGATTTCGATGTGATGATCAGCTGGTTTCCATCCTCCACGACATCCTCGGCGCCGTGCAGTCGTGCCGCCTCGGCCCAGGATGGGCCGGGATTGTCCAAGGTCAGGCGCATGCTCGAATGCCGAAAGACACCGTCGCGCAAGGCTTCCATGGACTCGAGGGCGACGAGACGCCCGCCTACCAGGATCGCCACCCTGTCTGCAAGCAACTCGACATCCGACAGGACATGAGATGAGAATACTATTGTTCTGCCCTCTCCGCGCAGCCTGCGGAGAAATTCCCGAAAGCGGATGGCGCCTTCCGGGTCGAGATTTATCATCGGCTCGTCGAGGATAAGTATCGGGGCATCCGGCAGGCAAGCAACGGCCAGGCCGAGGCGCTGGAGCATTCCGCCGGAGAAGGATCTGACCGGCTTGTCGGAAAAGCCGTTGAAGTTGAATCGAGTTGTCGCGAGCACTTCATCGACCCTTTGGGAAGGGAGGCGCCGGATGCGGCAGTAAAAGGCGAGAACTTCCCTGGCGGTCAGGCTGTCGTGGAAGCAGACTCTCTGGGGTAGATAACTGACCAGCCGCCGAGTCTCTCGCGGCATCGATCCTGCGTCCAGCCCATCGATTATGATCCTCCCGGAACTGGGCGAGGCAAGGCCCACCAGGCATCTGAGTGTGGTAGTCTTCCCGCTGCCGTTCGGCCCGAGCAGGGCGAATGTCTCGCCGCGGCCAATGTCGAGCGACAGATCCTTGACGGCCTCGAACGCACCAAACGACTTGCTCAATCCGGCAATCTGAATCATCCGCGCTGTCCCCACCACAGGAATACCAGGCCGACGATGAACGTCCCAAGAGAAAGGACTGCCGCCACGGCGGCTGGAGCGCCGGTCTTGCGGGACTCGGACCGGTACCGTATGGACTGCGGCGCCATGAGCGGAGCCCGGTCCACCTCGCGCGACATTTGTACGATCGGGAATGCCTTCTCCGCCAGAGCCAACGCGTGCGCGGACGGGCTCTCGAGATATAATCGTAGACGGGGATGGTTCCCTTCCATGTACTCGAATAGGTTCTGAATCCGGTGGGGCACGTCCCCGATTCCGTCTCCATTGAGGTCGTAGCCGTCGTAGTCGCTCCAGTAATTGCCGCGCCCGTCCATGCTCCAACGTGTTGTGCTGGATCTCCCGATGAGCTGCAAAGGACTGAGATTTTGCACAAAGTTGTTGCAGGTGAAGACATTTTCATCTGCGCTGCTGAACATCTGCAATGCCACGTCATTTCCAGCAATGACGTTGCCGCGGAACGTGCTATAACGCAGGGCCTCCATGAAAATCCCCGTTGCGTTGTCGATAAGGAAGTTGCCTTCGGCCAGACATCTTTCGCAGTCCTGGAAGAGTATGCCGAACGAGCTGAAGCCGCGGTTATGCACGAAAGCATTTCGGCGAAAGCTGATGTGGTTCGAGTACATGATGGCCGCGCCCGCCACGTTGTCGCTGAAGGTGTTGTCCTCGAAGCTGTTGCTCTCCGAAAACATGTAGTGCACCCCATAGCGCAGCCGGAAAATACGATTGCGGAGAATGGTGTTGCCCGGGCTGCTCTGGATGTAGAGACCGTCGCGCGCTTCCGAGATCGTGTTGCCCTCGATCAGGTTGCCGGGTGAATTCCACAGGTGCAGTCCCGCACCTCGTTCTCCTATTTCCAGCTCCCTCCGGCCACGTATGACATTGCGACGGACGGTGTTGTTCCGAGATCCGTAGAGATAAATCCCGTAGAGTACGTCCGCCAGGCTGTTGTCCTCGACACGGTTGCCATCTGATTTCAGAAGGATGCCGGAATCCTCCTGCTGCAGATCTCCGCCGCTCCGCTCGATGGTGAACCCTCGGATTGCGCAGCCGGAGGCTGCGACCAGGACGACGCTGCCCGTGCCGGAGCCTCGTATGACCGGATTTCCGACTCCTTCCAACACGAGCGGCTTGCTCAGCGCCAGGTTGCCCTCATAGCTGCCCGGCTCTACCCGAACGGTATC
>DASQID010000288.1:0-4853 GCA_035631775.1 Acidobacteriota bacterium | reverse complement strand
TTTCCTGGTATCTTTCCACTCTTAATCCATATGAGCTCGCGTTCGATGTAGCTCAGGAGCCTGCGGGCGGCCTGAAAAGGGATAGTTCATGATTCGTTCACTGATAAACTTCGCCCTTCGCGAAAAAGTCCTGGTGCTCGGCCTGGGCATTCTCCTCTTTGTCTGGGGTGCCATTTCGTTTCACACACTTCCGGTCGAAGCTTACCCCGACGTAGCGGATACATGGGTCCAGGTCATCACACAGTGGCCGGGTCATGCCGCCGAGGAGGTTGAGCAACAGGTGACCGTGCCGATTGAGGTGCAGACCAATGGAGTCGCCCATCTCACCCATCTGCGCTCGGTATCACTCTTCGGACTCTCAGTAGTGACGCTGATTTTCGACGACCAGGCTGACAATCTTGTCAGCCGGCAACAGGTTCTTGAAAAGCTCTCACAGTTGAATTTGCCCCCGAGCCTCAACCCTCAACTGGGCCCCGATTACAGCCCTGTGGGCCAGCTTTTCTTCTACACGCTGACAAGCACGAACCCAAAGTACGATCTCATGGAGCTGAAAGCGCTCGAAGACTGGTATCTGGAGAAGGAGTTCAAATCAGTTCCGAATGTGGTGGAGGTTGTAAGTTTCGGCGGTACCACGAGGGAATATCAGGTGCGGATTGATCCGCACAAACTGGTTTCATTCGGCCTTAGCGTCGGGCAGGTTGAGCAGTCGCTGGCGGCCAACAACGTCAATGCGGGGGGAAGCTTTATCGAACACGGCCAACAAGCCTTCAACATCCGGGTCATCGGTATGATGAAAAGCATTGCCGACATCGGTGCCACCGTTCTGAAGGCACCGGGCAGCATTCCCGTGCGAGTGAGGGATGTGGCGGACGTTGTCCAGGCGCCCAAGATCCGCCTCGGGCAGATCGGCAAAGCCTCCCGCTACGAGGATGGCCGGATCGTGGATGACAATGATGTTGTCGAAGGCGTCGTCCTCATGAGAAAGGGGGCTGAACCCCAAGCCACACTGGAGGGCATCCATCAGAAGGTGCGGGAATTGAATGAACATCTGCTGCCCCCAGGCGTAAAGATCGTCCCTTACCTCGACCGGACCGACCTTGTGGATTACACCACTCACACGGTGCTTCACAACCTGGGCGAGGGCATCCTGCTGGTGGTGGCGGTTCTGTTCATCTTCCTGGGAAATGCACGCAGCGCGATTATTGTGGCAGCTACAATTCCATTTTCGCTTCTATTCGCAGCAATCCTTCTGAACCTGTGCCACATTCCAGCGAACCTGTTGTCTCTGGGTGCGCTCGATTTTGGAATGGTCGTCGAAGGCTCGGTTGTGATGGTCGAGAACATACTGCGACAGGTAACGCGCCGGAACGGCGAGAGTGTTCCACTGCCGGAGAGAATTGGCGGGGCAGCGCACGAGGTGCAGCGGCCGGTGTTTTATGCCATATTGATCATTATCACAGCCTACATTCCCATTTTCACCTTGCAGAGGGTCGAGGGGCGCCTGTTCCGGCCGATGGCCTGGACCGTAGCGTTCGCCCTGTTGGGGGCGCTGCTGTTCGCACTTCTAATGGGACCGGTTCTATCAAGCTTCTTGTTTCGCAGCTCAATGCGCGAGTGGCACAACCCGCTGCTGACAATTCTCAGCAAACTATACCGCGAGCATCTGCGATGGTGCATCCGGCACAGGTGGATCACTATCCTCGCCTGCCTCACGCTTCTTGCAGTTATGCTTTACCCGGCGCTGAACGGGGCTATCGGCTCCGAGTTCCTTCCTCACCTTGACGAAGGTGCCATCTGGGCGCGGGGAACCCTGGCTTCCAGCGTTGGACCCTCCGAAGCCGAGCAAGCTGCCAAGCAGACGCGCTTGATTTTTGTCGGCTTCCCGGAGGTAACCCAGGTTGTATCCCAGTACGGCAGGCCTGATGACGGAACTGACTCAACCGGCTTTTTCAACACGGAATATTTCGTGGACCTCAAACCTCGTTCCGAATGGCGCGCTCAGTTCCGGACCAAGGATGAGCTCGTCGCCGCCATGAAGATGCAGCTGGAAAAGATCCCTGGAGTGATCTGGAATTTTTCCCAGCCCATAGCCGACAACATGGAGGAGGCGGTCAGCGGTGTAAAGGGAGAGCTGGCCGTGAAGGTTTTTGGTACTGACCTCAGGGTGCTGGAACGGAAGGCCGATGAGATCACGGATGTCATGAAGGGAATTCCCGGGATCGCAGACATCGGCGTTTTTCGTGTCGTGGGCCAGCCAAACGTCAATCTCACCGTTGATCGGGACAAGGCCGACCGCTACGGCATCAATGTAGCTGACATTCAAGATGCAGTCGAGACCGCCGTGGGTGGGAAGTCCGTAAGCCAAATCCTGGACGGCGAGCGCCGATTTGACCTCGTGGTGCGCTATCAGGAGCCCTACCGGCGGACTGTTGAGGATATCGCGAACATCCGAATCGTGGCACCCTCCGGGGAACGAGTCTCTTTAGGGCAACTTTGCACCATCAGGGTCGAAGATGGGGCTTCGATGATTTATCGCGAGGCCGGCTCCAGGTACATCGCCATCAAGTTCAGTGTGCGGGGACGAAGTTTAGGAGAGGCAGTGGAGACAGCCATCCAACGCGTCGGCAGCAGGGTAAGCCTTCCCGAAGGATACCACCTAGACTGGTCAGGTGAATACGAAAGCAAACAGCGGGCTGAGCACCGGCTTGCCATCATTGTCCCTGTAACGATTCTGCTCATTTTTCTTCTTCTCTATTCCATGTTCGATTCGTTGAAATGGTCGTCAGTAGTTGTTCTGAGCCTCCTTGTAGCCCCCATCGGTGGCCTTCTCGCCTTGTTGATTACAGGAAATCACTTCAGTGTCTCCTCAAACGTTGGTTTTCTTGCGTTATTCGGAGTCGCCGTGCAGACCGGCGTCATAATGCTCGAATGCATCAACCAGTGCCGCGCACGTGGCGATTCGATCGAAGATGCTGCAATCCAGGGAGCTGTGTTGAGATTTCGGCCGATCGTGATGACCATGCTGGTGGCAACCTTAGGTCTGCTGCCTGCTGCCCTCTCGCATGACATAGGCAGCGACTCCCAGCGACCCTTCGCCATCGTCATTGTAGGAGGTCTTGTCGTGGACCTCCTCTTGAGTGTGCTCCTACTGCCGTCCCTGTATGTCGCCTTTGCACGGCCCGGCGACAAGCTGCCGGAGGTTGAGGCCAGCTAGCCCTTGGGCTTGCGTGATAGTGCTAATCTGAGTCTGCAGGAACCCGTCAATCACAATTGGCTAGGACTACTTGTAAAAATTGTTGTTTTTCTGTTAACCTCGGGCCGATTATGGAGTGTCAGACTGCATCAAGCGCGAAGCACGATCCGCCCCGGTATACCTGGGTAGATACCAACGAAGGATTCCGGAAGGTTCTGGAGAACCTGGCGGCAGCTCCGCGCATGGCTATCGACATCGAAGCCGACAGCCTCTATCACTATTTTGAAAAAGTCTGCCTCATCCAGGTGTCCACCGACCAGTCGACTTACGTCTTGGATCCGCTCGCCATCACTGACCTGGCCCGACTGGCCCCGATAATGTCGAATTCCGCAGTCGAAAAGGTCTTCCATGCAGCCAGCTACGACGTGTTCTGCTTGCGCCGGGACTTTGGGTTCATATTCGCCAGGATTTTCGATACCCATCTGGCCGCCCAGTTCGCTGGATATGAATTCCTGGGTCTCAGCCCGCTGATGGAAAAACTGTTGGGTATAAGCCACTCCAAGCGCCGGCAACGTGACGACTGGTCGCGCCGGCCGCTGGCATCCGAGCAGCTGGAATATGCCGCGATGGACACTCACCACTTGCTTCATTTGCGGGACGTGCTCGAGAAGCAGCTGCGCGACAAGGGCCGGCTCTCATGGGTGCAGGAGGAATTCGAGGCTGCTGTTGCTTCGGAAATGACGGAACGGGAATTCGATCCGGAAGGATTTCGACGCATCAAGGGAAGCCGGGAACTGGCTCCCCGAGATCTGGTGGTCCTGCGTGCCCTTTACTTGCTGCGTGACCGATACGCCCGTGAAATGGACACACCTCCTTTCAAGGTGATGAACAACTCCGTGTTGATTGACCTGGCTCGCAGGCCACCCCGCTCTGTCCACGAGATGTTCAAGCGTCCCGGGGTCTCCTACAGAGTGGCTCGCAGGCATGCCGGTGAAATCCTCAGCGTGATCGAGGAGACTCGAAGCGAGGACCCATCCCACCTGGAATTGCCGGCACGGCCCGCATGGAAGCCGCCTTCTCACGAGGCAAGGGTCCGCTTGGAACATCTGAGATCGTGGCGCCAGGCCAAAGCCGCGGAACTGAACCTTCAGGTTGGCGTCGTTTTTCCGGGAGTTCTGCTCGAAAATCTCTCGATTTTCCCCCCTGTGGACCTGGAGTCGCTTGCAGGTCTGCCGGGTATGCGCCGATGGCGGATCCGGGAATTCGGCGCGGACATACTCCGGATACTCAATAACTCCGACAACAAAGCCAGCCGCGAAGTCCTGGCATAGCAGCAACCAAAGCTCCCAGCCGCTGCAACAGAAGGCCTTGGCGCTTTTTACTCTGGGCGGTGGGCTTGAATAGCCATAGCTACACATGACTACGTAAGTCGTAGCCTATTTTTGAACCACAAAGATCCCCAAGACCTCGAAGGTTCCGGCGTCGGGCATGTGGCAGGATGTGCTCGTCCGCGTCCGTATCTTTGAGGTCTTAGGGCTGGCGCAAGAATAACTTCACATTTTGGCGCGAGCACCGTCGCGCCTGCGGCGCTCCTGGGGCGGTCAGATGCGAGGCGCCGCGACGCAGGCGATATCGGTGTATATCGTCGAGGAGCGGCAAC
>DASQID010000287.1:0-6092 GCA_035631775.1 Acidobacteriota bacterium | reverse complement strand
AAACAGCTTCCAGCTGCTGAACGACGGCAACCGCTGGTGGATAGTAACCGTCTACTGGGAGGCGGAGGGGCCCGACAATCCCATTCCACCGGAATACCTGAAATAAAGCTGGCAGAAGGCAGCCGGCAGCAGGCAGTCTTCCTGTCGCATTCGGACGAGCCTTTTACTGCGTCCTGCCCTCTGCCCGCTGCCTGCTTTTTGCGAACTTAGCTTCTTGAGGCTTCTGAGATTTCTTTGCAGGCAGCGAAGAGATTGGACGTTAACAATTACTTCTGGTTGTTGACCGTGACGCCCGGCCAGTCGTCGGTGCGGAAAGGCGTGACAGGGAGCCCTTCCCGACTTTGAAGATTGCAGACCGGATTGTCTGCCCAGGCGTACCGGACAGCAACAGGATCGGGCACCTGATCGCTCCACACTTCGACCGAGTCAATTCCGGTAATGCCGGCTTTCGCCCATACAAACTTGTGATCGTTGCCTGCGATCGCAAAGCCGCGGACCTCGCGCACATCAAATGTCTTCAGTCCGGCGCCCACACGATCAAATGTGAGTACGATTTTGTTCTCCTTCTTTTCCATCGACTTGTAGATCGGGCTGCCATAGGCCACGGGAATTCCGTAATCGCGGGCCAGGGCCCAGCGGGCGAGCCGCTTGGCGACGTCCTGTTTGTTGCGCGGGTGGATATCCTGGCTTTCTCCGAGATCGATGATCACGGCTTCGCCGGTGTTGGGCAATGCGCTTAGGGTCATGGTCTGAGCCTCGCGCAGTTCCGCCCAATCGCTGTCTGTGGGCTCAGCCTTCTCATCGCGATAGTCCGCCAGTTGGACCCAGTAGAATGGAAAATCACCCTGACTCCACTCGTCCCGCCAACTCTTGATCATCAACGGAAACAAATGGCGATATTGGTAAGCCCTGGGGGCATTGGTTTCGCCCTGGTACCAGATCATCCCGCGGATTCCGTAGCCGATTATCGGCTTCACCATTCCGTTGTAGATATTGCCGGGACGGGCGTTGCCGGCGAGTTGATTGCCGGGAGCCTGTGGTCGCGGCGGTGCAGGGCGCCCTTCGGATTGTGCCTTTTGCGCCGCCTCCTGCCATTCAGCCACCCTCTGCTGATAATCAGCTTTTACTTTTTCGGCGTCGTAATTCTTCTCAATCTGAGCCCAGCGCTCAAGCAGGGCAGCGTACCGCTCATCCGATGCAAGGAGATCACGACGCACCCAGGCTTCGCAGGCGGATCCTCCCCATGAGTTGTTGATCAATCCGACCGGCACGTCGAGCGTCCGATGAAGCAGGCGACCGAAAAAATACCCGACGGCTGAGAAGTTGGGCACGGTTTCCGGAGAACAAACCCGCCACTCACTTCTGAAATCGGACTGCGGCTCCTGCGTCCCGATCTTGGGCACGGTGATCAATCGGATGTTGGGATACTTTGCCGTGCGTGTCTCCAGATCCCCGTCGTTGGCCGACCTCACCGGCCACTCCATGTTCGATTGACCGGAACAAACCCATACCTCGCCGACGAGAATGTCCTCCAGTCGGATTTCGTTCTTGCCCTTGACTGTCATTGTGTGCGGGCCGCCTGCCGGCATGGGTTCCAGTTCGACGCTCCACTTCCCTTCACTGTCCGCTCGAGTCGAGCGGGTTTGCTGGGCGATCGCGACCGTGACATCTTCGGCCGGATCTGCCCAACCCCAGATGCGGTCACGCTGGTTCTGCTGAAGCACCATGTGATCGCCGAAGATGGCTGAAAGCCGGACCTCGGCGGAAGCTGACCCTGCGCTCATTGCGGACAGGAACGGCAAAGAAACGAACAGAAAACTCGAGTATCGACGCTTCATGGACTTGGCTCCCGGTAAATGCCCGTAATTCTCGGTGAGAGTTGTGTCAGATCTGTTCCCTCTCCCGATCGCAGTATAATTCAGCATGGAAACATCGCAAACTCTGTCTTCGGACATGCCCGCGGGCTTCACCCTGCGGCAAGACCTGAAGCCTGGGGATCTGGGCTCGATTGTTCACCTACATGGGACGATCTACGCCCGCGAGTACGGGTTCGATCCGACCTTTGAGGCTTACGTCGCCGGCCCCATGTCGGAATTCGTTTGCTCTCGAACGGACCGGGAACGGCTTTGGATCGTCGAACGAGAAGGCCGGATCGTCGGCTGCATCGCAATTGTCTGTGCTTCCGCAAGCGAGGCCCAATTGCGCTGGTTCCTTGTCGATCCGTCGGCCAGAGGAATGGGACTAGGGAAGAAGCTGCTGAATGAGGCAGTCGAATTCAGCAGGCGCGCTGATTACGAATCGATTTTTCTCCGGACGGTCAGCGCATTGACGGCGGCGGCCAGGCTCTACCGGTCCGTCGGCTTTGAAAAAGTCGAGCAGCAGCCGCGCAGGCTATGGGGAGTCGAGGTCGTCGAGGAGAAGTATGTCCTGAAATTCCGGAGTACCCTTGCCTCTTAGGGCTGGCATGAATAAAGTCGCATTTCGGTTCAGAATGTTTTCGTGTGCGGGGGGTCATCAGACCCCCCGGTCGCGGCCTCTGGCCGCGCCTCGCGCCGGTCTGATGACCAGCGCCACAGGACATTTCGTTTAGCCAAATTGTGAAGTTATTTTTGCGCGGTCCATCAGTGGTCTTGGCGTCTTCGCGGTGGCTTTTTAAAATCCACCGCAAAGACCCCAAGGCGCAAAGCCACCGCTAGATCCCAAGGACCAGCTTGTCGATACGCTTCCGAACATCGGTGAGGTAAGCAAGATCGCCACTGTCGAGTTCGGCCGTGACGGTGCCCGAGTAACCGATCTCGCCGAGCGCCTTGCGAATCTCAGGCCAGGCTGCATCGCCTTCGCCTAGGTTGACAAAGGCCGCCGTAAACGGGCTGAAGCCCTTCGAGGTGACTTTGAAGTCTTTCAGGTGCACCTTCACGATTCGTTTCCCAAGCGTGCGGATCCAGTCCTGCGGATACCCGTAGAGCAGGACGTTTCCGACATCAAAATACGCACGGACCCATGGACTCTTGAAGCTGTCCACATAACCGGCGAATTCCATCGGGCTGAGCAGGAATTTGTTCCAGACCTCTTCAACCGCAATGATCACCTTCTGCTCCTCGGCAAAGGGGATCAGCTCGCGTATGTGTGCACGCGACCGATCATAAGCTTCCTGATAGCGTGTTTGAGGATTTACTACCCCTGGAACCAAAAGAACAGCATCCGCACCCCAGAGCTTCGCGTTACGAAGCGACGTCTTCATCCCCTCGATGCTTTTCTTGATGGCTGCAGGGTCAGCCGAAGAGAGTGGATAGTCCCAATGGGCTTGGTTCATCACCGAAGTGATCCGGATTTTGGCCGCGTCTGCGCTCTTCTTGATATCCTCCGCCACGCGTGGATCTTCCGTCGTGTAGCCTTCCACGGCGTCAAAGCCGGCATCTGCCGCCATTTTAAACCGATCCGCAATACTCTTCCCTTCCGGCAGCATGCCCCAAACCACCCCTCGCAGCATTTTGCCCTTGGGGGCCGCCTGGGAGGCGGCCGTAGCGGAGGGTGAGAGACTTGCAGCTGCCGCTACCCCAAGCGAAGCTTTCAAGAACTCCCGGCGCGTTGCATCCTTGGTCATTGATTCCTCCTTAGGTGAGCAGGGCCCACAAGCGGGCGTGCCGGCCTGCAGGCCCTGAAGTTCACGGAACGGACTAGGCGAGTTTGCTCACGTCGAGTTTCGGATCGTAGACCTCTTTCGACTTGAGAAGTTCATCCCAGGTGATGGCCTTGCCGGTGTAGGCGGCATTCCTGCCCAGCATGCAGCTCATCGCCGAATCGGCTCCCTGCGCCGTTTCGTTCAGGAACTTGCCGCTGGTGATGCTCTCAACGAAGGCCTTCTGCTTTTCCGGGTCAGCCTGGTCCAGCGCTCCGGCAAATGTGCCGGCGGCGGAAAACTGGCTGCCTGCCTGTTTGGCCCCTAAACCTGCGTCCCAAGGCTCTTCGCCCGAGATGCTCATGCGGTGATCATAGTGAGCCTCGCAGCTCCCCCGCGTCCCGAAAAGGCGAACCGCAGCATCGAACTCGTGCTTGTCAAACTGCGTCGAGCCGAAGCTGATCTGGATGTCGTTCGGGTAGGTGAAGACAAGATTGAAATTGTCATAGCAGTCTCCTGTGTCCTGCCGCAGCTTTCGGCTGCCCGACCCGACTGCCTTGACCGGATGCCCTTTGAGAACCCAGTTGCAGATGTCGACCACGTGTACGTTCTGTTCGACGATAATGTCCCCGGACAGCGAGCGGTACCACACCCAGTTCCGCAGCCGTTTTTCATCCGGTGATGCAGTCGGCCACTCCGGGCGGTCGATGTGCGGACAATAATAGTACGCGAGCCCGCACCCGATAGTCCCTAGCGCTCCGCCTTGGATGCGCCGAACAAGCTCGACGTAGGGAGGCGCTTTGCGGATCTGAAATCCTACGGCCATGCTCTGTTTGCCCTCGGCCTTCTTGCCGATCTCCACCACCTTCAGCGCGCCGGGCACGTCGACCGCGACGGGTTTTTCGCAATAAACGTGCTTGCCCGAAGCCACGGCGAGCTCGAAGTGCCTGGGATGGAAGTAAGGAGGGGTTGTGATCAGGATTGCGTCGGTCTGCTTCGACGCAAGGATTCCTTCATAGGCTTTCGGCCCCGTGAACAGCTGCGAGGATGCGATGGCGGGCTTCCCCTTCGCTTCCAGCTTCTGGTTAAAGGTCTTCACACCCTGTTCAATTCTGTCGGGAAACAGGTCGGCCAGGGCGGTGACTATGGTCGATGTGTTATCGACAAATCCCGTTCCTACGGCAGTTCCCCGCCCTCCACACCCGAGTATACCCAGGCTGACTGCGGAGTTGGCTGCGGTGCCGCGCACCAGCTCAGGCTTGATGAACATGACTCCCGCCGCAGCAGCGGCGGTACCCAGGAACGCCCGGCGTCCCATTTTGTTGTCTTCCTGATGTGCCATCTTTCGCTTTACTCCTTTCGCAAAAGAGCGGTTACCGACCGCCCCAGGAGGCTCCTTCGGCCTCGACATTGTCTGCCCACATTGCAGGCATCGGCTCCTCCGCCGGCGCCTGCAAAATGTCCGAAATGAAATCCTAAGAACACAATTCCGGTCGGCATTTAAACACATATGAAAACCGCTTGTCATTGCCAAATGGCGTCAGATTCTGGAAATCTCATTTTGCGCGCGGCGCCCCGCCGGGGGGATCTGGAGACATAATGAAATCATCAATACCTGATACCACTATCTGGGGGCTTCGAAATAATCCTTCACCACATGCCCGGTCATCGCGTTGCCCTGCATCGTGACGGTTCCTGCGCCAAAATTCTTAAATACTCCGTAGTGCTGGGTGCGCGCTGTTCCCTCGCGGGTTTCGCCGATCCTGTTGTCGGCGATGGTGATGTTTCCGGCTTCCGGCTCCACATAGAATCCATACCCTGTGGAGCCCTTGCCATTGTCGAGGATCTTGTTTTCCCTGAATGTATTTCTGTGTCCGCTGTTGGCGAGGGTTTCCTTGCGGAACAGGACTCCACAGAATCCATTTCTGGAAACGGTGTTATTGACGAACAGATTGTCGGTGTCTTTGTGTCCAATGGATATTCCGTACTGTCCGTTGCCTTCAATCAGGTTGTTGAGGAACTGGCCGTGGCGTACCCTCCAACAAAGAAACAATCCCACCTGGCCGTTGTCATGAAGATGGCAATCTCTGACCACAGGCTTGTCGCTTCCTGTCCCGGGGTGAATCCCGTATCCACTGTGGCCGAATGATTCGCAGTTCAGTACCTGAATGCTCCTTGTGATCTGAAAGGAGATCCCGTCCCCATTGTAATTCCGGGCAACGCAATTCCGAACGATCGCATCCGTCGAGACGTAGAGGTAGATGGCACCGCCCCGGCAGCCGTCGATATAGGAGTTTTGTTCCCGGTTTCCGTCTACAATCAGATTTTCGAGGATAACCCCTTCGGTCTGGATGGCACAAAGGATCGGAAAACTGTTGCTCACCTTGGCGTGCTTCTGCGCAACATCATAATCCTTCAGAGTCATCGGGTCGAGACGCAGGACATCGCCTTCCACAGCCCTGACAGTCGTGAT
>DASQID010000286.1:0-1582 GCA_035631775.1 Acidobacteriota bacterium | reverse complement strand
CGGGAGAGTCTGCGTCGCCGCCTTCTTTCATGATCTGGCGGACATTAGCCCCGTCAATATCGCAAAGGAAGACCTGGTTGATCCCCCCCGATCGGTCTGATACGAAAGAGATCTGTTTGCCGGATGGCGACCAGGTCGGAGAGGAGTCGATGGCTGGATTGTTCGTGATGTCGCGCCGGTCGCTGCCATCGAGCTTTGATACGAAGATATCCGTGTCGCCGCGCGCAGTGCTCAGCGAGAAGAGAACCTGGGTTCCATCCGGAGAGATCACGGGGGTTGAAACAAAGCTGGTGAAGGTGGGAAAAGGCAGGCGGGAACCGGTGACGTAGGAATAAATGTTGATCTGCCATTTCTTGGTGGCCAGACTCGCGAAGGCCAGCACCGAATTGTCTGGGGACCAGTTCGGGAAGAGGTTCGTCGAACCATTGTGTGTAAAGGCACGTTGGTCCTGCCCGTCGTAATCCATCGTGTAAATTTCCTTGGCATTCCCGCGCCGCGACGTGTAGGCGATTTTGGTCTGCGCTATTCCTTTCGATGCCCCCGCGGTGAGCCTGAACACCAGCTCGTCAGCCCAGCGGTGCGCGATCATGCGCACCTGGTCCGAATCCCCTGAAATCCTCTGACCGAAACTCATCGTGCGCTGCTTCATGTCATAGAGGCGAAGCTCGGCCCGCAGAATCCCGCCGTTGACATCGAGGGTTCCCGCACTGAGGAAACTGACCTTGAACGGGAGGCCGTTCCAATCGTCGTAATTCAGATCTTCAGGTCGGATGATGGGCTTGGGAGGATAAAAACTCTTTCCAGCCATGGTGAAATAGCCCGAGAACCGGAGGTCGTCCCACAGCACCTGATTGAAGGTGCTCAACGCATCAGCCAGCTCGGAAGCCTTGTCCGGAGAAGCAGGCTGCGCGTCGGCTGCGGCTAGAATCAACTCCTCGCCGGGCCTTGGCCGCAGGACGATCTGCGGTTGCTCTTGAGTGTACAGCAGGGAAGGCAACATGCTGAGAATTGCGGCTGCTGAGACCAGGGATTCTTTAAGGGACATCTTGCTCCTTCAACCTTCCAGATTATTGAGTAATTGGATAGATGAATTCTGCGACGAACTGTATCTCCCGGCCACGAAATTCCGGTGGCGGCGGAGCCAGCGGTGATGATGCCCGGATCGCGCGCTCAGCAGTCATATCCAGTTCCGGATTTCCGGATGACTTGGTAAGCTTGATGTTGTAAATGCTGCCGTTCAGAGCGATATAAAAACTGTAAGCGATATCGCAGCGCACTCCCTCGGGCGGACGAATCCAGTTTGAGCTGATGCGCGATTCGACAACGCGGGCATACCATGAGTCACCCAACCCGCCGGATCCAGCCCCGATCGATACGCCGTTTCCACCACCTCTTCCCCCGCCGCTGCCGCCCGCGATTCCGCCCGTGCCTCCTGCGCCCGGCTGTGGCGCCGTGGGAATCACATTGCTCGCTTTGGTTTCCGGAACCTTTTTGGTGGAGGGTTGGACTGCCTTCACCTTCTTCGGTGGTGCTTTTTCGATCGTCTGGGGCAGCGCCACGGCCTCAGGTTTGGCCTCTTCTT
>DASQID010000285.1:0-7209 GCA_035631775.1 Acidobacteriota bacterium | reverse complement strand
GCCGGCGGCAACTCTGTACCCTATTCTGAGTCACACTGGCGACGTAGAAACCGCCCGTGCTGTCGGTAGTAACAGAGGATGGATAATCAATGGCCTGAGTGGTCGCCAATGCACCGTTGACCGGCAGTTCGGGACCCACATAGGTGGTGATGATTCCAGATTGGGCAAAGCCACCCAAGCTCAGCTGCACGACAAAGAAGAAGGCCAAACCGGTGCAGTTCAATGACCTCATGGAAAATGCCCTCCAATATCCTCAAAGAGATATCTTCAACACTCCTGGAACGGCGGATCATTGAGGTACTGGGCGGGCAACATGGCGAGCTTGACCGATCCGGGAGAGCGGGTACGGGAAGCTGGCTACTCGCCAGAGCCTGTTACGTGGCAAATGCGTAGCAGTTAAACCTTACACCTCTCTGGTTCGGGAACCGCACGATTTTAATGATCGGGATTGCACTTTTTGGAAGTACGACCGGCGTTTGAAGTAACTTACCGCTCGACTGCGGCCGTGGATAACAGCAATGGCACGGGCCGCTTGGTAGGTCCATAGATGGATAGTCCCCCTGATACGGGCTTCGAGGACATAACTGCGCGAAGCGGAGGTCGGCTTGGGGCCCGCAGGATTACTTCCGCGAACGCGACTTCTCGGGAGTTGGCGGAGATTTCACTTCTCCGAGTAGCCCGTTAATCGGGACTTGAGGATTACTTCCGGGTGGCCCATCAACCGGGAGCAATCGCGATCACGTCCTACAAGCCGACTCATCGGTACTAACCGGAATGGAAAATTGATCAGGCGGGCACGTAGGTCAATCGGACCGCGTCCTCTCCGATGGCTTGATGCTTCATCAGGCGAAGCGGAGGCACGGGACCGGCGAAGTAGGGTTTACCGCCGCCGAGCACGTACGGGCGAAGGTACAGGTGATACTCGTCAATGAGTCCCGCAGCGGACAGCACGTTCGCAAGCTCCGGGCCAGAGACGTCGATGTCTCCATCTCGTTCGGCCTTGAGCTTTGCGGCAAAGTCGATCAAGTCGCCTTGCACAAGTGTGGCGTTAGGACCAACGGACGTCAAAGTACGTGATGCAACCCACTTCGGCTTCGGACGCCAGGCATGGGCGAAATCATGCTCAATATCGTCCCAATCGGGCTTGTCCTCTTCCCAGTAACGCATGACCTCATACATTCGTCTGCCGTAGAGAACGCCGTCCAGGCCACGGACGTGCTCGGCGAAATGGCGAGAGAGGATCGGACCGGGTGGCGGGAGCTCTGCTGCTGCCTGTGACGATAGAACCCCGCCCGACTGTGGTCCGCCCGAAGGCCCTGCGATATAGCCATCGAGAGATTGCATCATTCCGAAGATAAACCTGCCCGTAACGCCTCCACATCTACTTGCATTATGCAAGTTGTTTGAAACATAACCCGGACTCCATGCATACTGCAAGTGGTAGATGACGGAATTCATGAAGAAAATTCAGACCAGGAACGAAATGCGCTCGGGCTGTCCTATCAATTTGACGCTGGAGATGCTCGGCGACCGTTGGAGCCTGATCGTCATTCGGGACATCATGTTCGGAAATCGCCGCCACTATGGAGATCTGCTCAGGCTATCCGATGAAGGAATCGCGTCGAATATCCTGGCAAACAGGCTTGCCCGTTTAGTCCAGTCCGGTCTCCTCTCGCGCACCGACGACCCAACCCACAAACAGAAGGCGATTTACAGCCTCACGGAAGCGTCTATTCAGCTTGTCCCCTTGCTGGCCCACATGGGCGCATGGGGATGCCGGTTCACTCCTGCGTCCAGGCAACTCTCGATCCGCGCCCAGCTTCTTGAAGAAGGCGGCGAGCGAATGTGGAAGGCATTCATGGCCGAGCTCAGAAGCATTCACATGGGAGCGCCCATGCCGCGCCGGTCGGTCTTCGCCGAGCTTCAGGCCGCTTTTGAGTCTGCAATGAGTCGCGAAGCCAATGCTCGAACAGGCAGTAATACTCTATAGCATTGCATCGGTAATTGGCGAGGCGTTGGGTTGCACACGCCTGTCTGGATCGATAACGATAAACGCGCTTCTGTTTACGAATATCGCGTCAACTCCCGAGTGGTCGGCATACCGGAAACTGACATCGGATTGTCTCGGCAGGATCATCAAGTCTACGGATAGCCCGTAATACGGTCAGGTGGCAGCGGCCTTACTTTCCACAAGCGCGGATCTCGAGAGTTTGAATCTGAGTTACATATTCCCAGCGCGCGATGGATTGATCGCCCAGCTGTCCAGGTTTCGCTCGCGATGATTGCCTGAAGAATCATCTTGTGTTACGCATCCTGGCCATACCGAATGAGCTGGCGCCAGACTTCCGCCTTCACTGCATTCGCAGGCTGTTCTATTTCGGCCATAGGCGGCACAAAGATGACACTGTTACAAGGCGAGGCCATGTCCGACAAGGAATAGGAACCCGAAAAAGAAGTGATGAACCGAATCCGGATCACGCAGCACGAATGAATTCTCCGCTCCATCAGGGGTGATATCACGGCTCCGCATCTGTAGCCCCTTATAGCCTTCCTCCGACTCCAAGAAGAACCGATCAAAGGAGCGACGCCGCTCTGGGTCTCTGGAAAAATAAGTAATTGTTGCAATCCTTTGTTGAGACGGAGAGCTCCCGAAAATTAGGCCGATCGCCTGCTTGTCGCACCATTCGCGGCTGCATCGCAGCGGCGAGGTCAGGTCCTCCTCGGATGCACCTTCTTTGTAGTGACGAAGTCCCCAAAACTCGGCATCGCGGTCAATGTGCTTCCACTCCGGCAGACTGTCTGGTAACGCCCTCTGTCCCCTGTCGCCGCGAATTCTTGCGAGCGCCTCCTGCAGGTAATCGCGGTTCGTCGCCGCAACGATGACCCGCTCCGATGGGTGGGCGACGAAGGTTGTCCAGATGTCCTCTTCCCGCATCTCCCGCGCGACAGCCACTCTATTGCCTTCAATCTCGTCCACCTTCAAACCGCGAGTGACGGCTTCCTGCATAAAGGATTCAAAGCGGCCGGTTTGGTCACGGGCAAAAACAACAATCTCGCATCCTTCATAGGGCATCAATCCCAAACCGGTAGGTCGCCGGAAGCGGCGAGAGCCTTCAACGGCAATAACTACGCGTTCTCTGTCCAGCGTATTACTGAGGGTCGCGAATCGCAGGACCTCGCTCAGTATTAGACGCCGAAAGTACTTCTGCAACTCCTCGGTCGAGATCGTCCGACTCAATACGCGGGATTCGTCAACCCGGAAGTTTGACATCCAGAATGGTCCGTTAGCCACGATCAAGGTCTCGGTATCCGACGGCAACCATGTCAGGACCTTCGTAATATCAATGGGGGCGCTAGATTGACAGCCCGCGGTTAGAGCAAGTACTCCGAAGAGACATGCGAGGCGATTTATCGGATGACCGTGTGCTAATGGGTTCATGCACGCTCCAATGGCTTGATCCGTTGCCGTATCTTCCCGAGATTCGAGTGGCAACGCAACCTATTTGGGATGGCTGCATCCGTATCGTGGTTAGGAACTTGCCTGTTCACGTCATTTGACGATTCGGCAATATTCCGGCATTTCCTTTCTGGGACATCACGAATCCACCTGGCTGAGTAGATGAAAAAAAACCGGCCAACCCTGGCCGCACCTCTAAGTGACTCTCCACCCGCAGAGCGGGTGGCATCAGGAAGCCTCCCGGAGGGAGGCAGTCCCCAATCCAGCGTGTTGCCCGATACCGAATTAGGGGTATTTCCCGCCGCTTGCTTACGCGCGGGGCTCCGTTTAGCCACACTGTACGGAGCCGCGACTGTAAAGGAGCGGCGGGAAACTTCCCTTCTTCGGCTTTCCTGGCGCCCCACAAAAGCTTTCCCGAAAAACGACCAGTGACCCTGGACGGCAGAGCCTCTTCGAGTCTCACCGCCAAAGGCGGTGGCTTACCTTATTGGAGTTATTGAGATATCGGCGGGTTGGCCGGTTTTTTGCGACATAACCGGTCCAATCTGTGCACGCGCCGGCAACTGTCATACCCCTCCCGAGTTAGAGGCAAGCGGGCATCATGATTGGCCGGTTATGTCGGCAGCCCGGACAAGTGAAATTGAGTCCAACTCCCAAGACATCTGAGGTAGTCTAACCGACAAAATGGGAATATTCATCATATCGCAGTAACGGTGTCGCTTTACCCCCGGTAGCCGAAATATAGGTTGCATCTTGTTCTTTGGTATGAGCACGCCAGCTTTGGTCCTGCGCGAGCCTTATAGAAGTCCTGTGGCGGACAACATCTGAGAAATGCGTTTTAGGATCAAAGCGCATCATCCCGCTCGAGCGTCTTGGGAAAACCGTCGAGCGGTAAGATACGGCAATCCGTAGCGGGACGATGCGTGCTCTAAAATATTAGGATTCATTGAGGGGCGAGGATTGCAGCCAATCCGGCTTTCTCTGCCGCAACGCTTTCATGTACTTGCCTTCTTCATAAGGGATGCGGTCTTTCCAGCAACGATAAATGATCCGGATCCACAGATAGGCGAGGGCACGGATGGCGGAATGATGCGATTTCCCCTCTTTCTTTTTCTGATCGTAGTAGCAACGAGCCCAGTCACAGAACAGGATCGATTGAGTGGCAAACTCATGGAAACTCTGCTTCACGAACCGGGCACAGGCAAAGCGGCGATGTACCCAGATTTTCTTCCCGCTGCGCTCGGTAACCGGTGCAATGCCGGCATACTCCGCAACTTCCAGAGAAGAACCGAAGCGGCTTCGGTCCGATCCGATCGCCACCAGCAAACAAGCTGCCTTGCGCGCGTATGAGGCCCAAGTTCCGAAGTACCTTTGGAATCCGCCCTTTTCTGAGTCGGGGATTTCGATCTTCGGATCGTCCACGTCATTCGCATCGAGCAAAACGATACCTCCAATCTCGGTCGGAAAGCTGCCGTGATAGACGCGAATGTGCGAGGCCGCGTCACCTGCCCCAACCAGGACAACAGGAGAATGAATACCTGATTCCCGTAGCAATGCGTGAAGGTCCGAGGCAACGGATTGAAAGGTTCGTGGCGATGACCCCAATTCACTCCAGCCATAACCCGCTCGATCATACCAGCAGGCCCGGGTATACTTCGCGACTTCACGTTGGACGGCGAGCCAACTGTAGCCGGATTGATGGCCGTAGTTATCAAAGACAACGGTTGGGCTCCCCTGTCCTAAGCAAGAAATGTTCAGTGTCCGTCCGCCCACGTTGACGGACGTCCCGATCTCATCGTAGCGGCGCCTGTCGCGATGCCGTCCGAACTCTTCATATGCGACGCCCAATAGCCCGATCAGAGCCAAGGTTAAGCCAACGCGCTTCAGCCTGTTAGCTGAAAGACTCATCATAAGTACCATTGTGTTACAGACATCGGAATCACGGTTGCGGTTCCGTCCAGATAGATGGGGCGCGCCGAGCCTCAGAGATAGCCCGCCTGAGGCCGCAGCGTTTACCGACTAGCGGATGGCAGTGGCACGGATCAATAAGTCCTTGGCATCTGATCGCGAATTATCGAGACCCCCTAAGCCTACCAGTTGCATCAGCCTCGCTCCACCAACAACTGCGAGACTCCATCCGGGCGGCAACTAATGGCGCGTTGAGGGGGTGTATCACAAACTGCCGGCGACGGGATTAGTTCCGCGATCGCGACTTCGTGGGTAGTATCCCTGAGCGAAGCTGTTATGGGCGAAAAAACCCTTCACGTACTCGCTGCAAATGTAGATATCTAGCCTGGCAATCAGTCGGGCGACCTCGCCCTCAGCCTTAGAGCAAAATGAGCATCGAAGGCCTGTGGCGCTCCTTTCTTCGCCGAGACTTTGAATGATCTGTTCAGCAGTTCTTAGGTTGTGATCGCAGATGTGGTGATCGTCCGGACCCGCGAAAATGGTTTCAACGTAATCGCATTCCTCTAGGCAAGATGAGCAACGACCCAGTCCCTTATTTTCCGGATTTTCTTGCGACGCCAGAGAGCGAAGGACAAGACACGCTGTCGCTTCATCATATCCATCCAAGCCGGAATCCATTCCGGGTCGCTTGCATCTACCAGTGGATCGCCGCCGAACTTCTGGCCGACTCCTGCTTACGGGCTCGGCCAATGTGCTGCTCCTGCCGGAGCTTGCCGAGTTGCTTGCCGCAGTGTGGAGATTTTGCGGCTCCATCCGTTGGCTCATTGCGAACTGGCCTGCCGCGCATCCCGTTTGGTCGACGTCATTTTTGCAGGAGCGTTTCAGAAACGAAAGGTTGAACGTCTGGGAGACGCATTTGCCGAGATTGTGGCAGCGGCGGGTAGCTCCGGGTTATCCCATAGGGACGAAGTGAATTGAACCTATGATGCTGCAGCTGCTTTTCGCTTGGCCGTATAGTTCACGACGACGCTGCCCAGAATTCCGGCCCCGAGAAAAAAGTAGAAGTCGCGCACCCGCAGGGTGATGGCAAAAACCGTGGAAGCCGAAGCGAAGCCCCACATCATGCATTCGGTGACAAAGCCCTGCAGCCAGCGTGCTGGCACATTCCCCCGCGGAACACGGGGCGTCAATGCAGGCAACAGCCGTGGAACCAGGTTCACATACTCGCGGTAGGAATCGCCCTGCGTGGCCAGCAGCCCGGCCTCTTCCCGTCCTATCAACCGCAGCAGGAACAGCACGTTTCCGATAATCAGTACAACGGCGCCGGCCCGGCTCGCCACAAAAGCAAAGCCGATAGCCAGCAGAATGTTTCCGAGGTACAGCGGATTGCGCAAGTAGCGGTATGGACCATCAGCCACAAGACGGTCGGTCTGCATTCCCGGCTGGTGAACGACCATACCACCAAGATAAGCTGAAGCCCAGCTCCGCAGCAACGCGTTGAGAATGGTCAATGCCGCGCCGATCGCGAATGCCCAGTGAAAGACCGTGTCCGAAGCCCACTGATTACCGTGGCGCCGTGCGATCCAGTGCAGCACACTGGCAACGCTGTTCCGGTCGCGGAAGGCATAGAGAAAGAAGCTGAAGTTGTAAATGCCGGCAATGAACCACCAGCGGTTGCGGAATTCAAACTCGGTCGCCTTCATTGCGAGTTTCCTCTGACTGCAGAATGGGGTCGAATATGGCGGCTGCATGCCGCGTGTCGATCATCGCAGATAGTCGCAACACCCTCAAGTTCCAATTCTCACCTCGGACCTCATTACTTCCGCCAGCGCCATCTCCGCCTC
>DASQID010000284.1:0-4038 GCA_035631775.1 Acidobacteriota bacterium | reverse complement strand
TCCTTGATCGGAGTGATCGTCGCTGACTCCCAGTACAGATCGCCGTTCTTTTTCCGATTGTGGAATTCGCCGTGCCATTCGTGCCCGGCTGTGATGGTTTCCCACAATTCCCTGTATCTGTGAGAAGGGGTTTCGCCGGATTTGAGCAGACGGGGATTTTGGCCGATCGCCTCCGCCAGCGTGTAACCGGTCACCTCGACGAATTTCCGGTTCACATACTCGATGTTTCCCTGAGGGTCGGTGATGACGACGCTGGCGGGGCTCTGCTCCACTGCCAAGGAGAGTTTTCGCAATTGATCCCCGGTGCGCTTGCCTTCCGTGATATCCCAGAAAATTGCCTGAATGCCGCTCACGTTACCTTGGGAGTCGCGCAGTGGCACCTTGATTACCCTAACGTAGGTGCGTGGGCCGCCCGGCGCCCGATGTTCTTCCACGGTCTCGAAGGTTTCACCGCTCTCCATGATGCGGCAGTCATCGCTGCGATATTTTGCGGCCAGCTCGGGAGGGTAGAAATCAAAGTCGGTCTTACCAAGAATTTCGTCCATCCGTTTTCCGGTGGTCTGGCAGAAGCGCTGGTTGACGAACGTAAACCGGCCCTGGAAGTCCTTTCGAAACACATTCTGCGGCAGGGTTTCCACCAGGGAATGGTATAAAGTCCCGAAATCGCGCAGCTGCTCCTCCAGTTGTTTCCTCTCGGTTATGTCCCGCACAACGCACACGACCTGTTCGTTGCCGGAATTGTCGGTCAGGAGCGACTTCCTGCTCATGATTGTTCGGCTGTTGCCGTCTGCGTCGACTATCCCATCCTCGTTGATCTGCTCCTTGCCTGTGGCAAGAACCCGATCATCCTGCGCCCAGAAGATGTCCGCCTGCTCCTTTGGGTAATGATCGTGATCTGTCTTTCCCAGGAGATCCTCGCGCGGTTTGCCTGCCAGGGAGCACAGGGCATCGTTTACAAGTATCAGCCTGTGCTGGCGATCCTTGACCAGGATGGGGTCACCGATGCGGTTGATGAGCCGATTCAGATAATCCTCGGATTCTCGGAGCATCCTCTCCGCTTCCCTGTGCTCGGTGATGTCTTCAACAAAGGACTCGTAATAGATCAGGTGGCCCGCCCCGTCGGAGACTGCACGCGCGTTCTCTGAGATCCAGATTTCGGTACCGTCTTTACGCCGCACTCTGCTTTCAAATCTCCTCGCAACGCCGGTCATTTGCAACGTGCGGTGCAGTTCATTGAGTCTCCCGGGCTGGACATACAGGTCTCGTGCGATGTCTGTCACAGATGAAATGAGTTCTTCCGGTGATTCATATCCGAACATGCCGGCAATGGCAGGATTCGCGGCAATGAAATGACCGTCGAGTCCACTCCTGTAAATTCCTTCCAGGGCATTTTCAAAAAGCTGCCGGTACTGCAACTCTGCCTGCTGCAGCGCCTTATTGGCACGGTTCTGGATCGTGTGATACTGGTAGAGGGCCGTTTCGATTGTGGTTCGCAGTTCGTCCAGGTTATACGGTTTCAAGATATAGCCGAGGGGCTCGGCAAGTTTTGCCCTCGCAACAGTTGCCGGATCTGAGTCGCCGCTGATGTATATGACGGGGATGCTCAGGCGGAATCGGATCTGTTTAGCAGCCTCTGTTCCGTCGAGCGGGCCCGGAAGGCCGATATCCATCAAAACCAAGTCCGGCCGGTGATCTTCGGCTGCCCTGATGGCGTCTTCTCCCGTTGAGACGCAAGCCGAGACCGTGTACCCGAAGTTTTCCAGTCCACGGGTGAGTAATCTGGCTGTCTGGTGCTCATCTTCCACTATCACTACACTAGCCTGAGGCATAGGCATTTCGCTCGACATTAAAACTGAAGTTACATATCGACACGAAACAGCTGGATTAATACGAGATTATGTTCAGGCCGTTGCGTCTTTGCGCCTTAGCGGTGGTTTCTTATAAAGCCACCGCTAAGACGCAAAGTCGCCAAGGCAGGCGTTGCATCCTTACGAGGTTGCGAGGATTTGAAGGGCCGTACTATCCGAGGATCTCGCGTATCTTCCGCGATAGGTTCTCACCGGTAAACGGTTTGTGGAGAAAGGGGATGTCGGCGGAGAGCACGCTCCCCACTCCTGACGCATCTGAGTAGCCGGAGACGAGGAGGACCTTCATCTTCGGGTGGGCTCTCTGAAGCCGATCAGCCAACTCTCGACCGCCCATTCCAGGCATGATCACATCGGTCACCAGCAGGTTGATGCGGCCCTCATGGTCTTCTGCGATTCTCAGGGCATTGGTGGCGTTGTCTGCCAATAGCACCCTGTAACCGAATGCAGTCAGGGATTTGCCGATCAGCCTTCTGACATCTTCCGCATCCTCCACCACGAGGATCGTTTCGGAGCCGCTCGGTGCGAGCGGCTCACTCGGTTGACTGACTGTAACTGGCTCACTCACTTGTGGCAGATAGATACTGAATGTGGTGCCGTGCCCCAACCCGGTGTCCACCGCAATATAGCCGCCGCTCTGCTTGATAATCCCATAAACACTTGCAAGTCCGAGCCCCGTTCCTTTCCCCTCTCCCTTGGTTGTATAGAACGGCTCGAAAAGGTGGCGCTTGGTCTCTTCATCCATTCCCGTTCCTGAATCGCGCAGCGCGAGCATTACATAATTACCTTGTTGAGCGCCTGCATGGCTGCGGACAAAGGATTCGTCCAGAACGACAGTTGCTGTCTCGACGACCAGTGTGCCTCCCCGGGGCATGGCGTCCTTCGAATTCACCGCGAGGTTCATAATTACCTGTTCGATTTGTCCGGGATCCGCCTTGACCTTTCCCAATTCGTTCGCCAGAGACGTTTTCAGCTCGATGTCCTCTCCGATAAGCCGGCGGAGCAACTTTACATTGTCACTGACCACTCCGTTAAGATCGATTACTCTGGGTTGGAGTATCTGTCGCCGGCTGAAGGCCAACAACTTGGATGTGAGATCTGCCGCCCTCTCCCCGGCTTTCTTCACTTGATCGAGGTCGTTTCGTCTCGGATCATTCTCTGGGTATGCGCTCAGGAGCATTTCGCAGTAACCCACAATTACTGTCAACAGGTTATTGAAATCGTGGGCGACCCCGCCTACCAGCCGCCCAATCGCCTCCATCTTTTGTGACTGAAGCAACTGTCTCTCGAGTAGTTTGCGTCCGTTCACATCACGGGCGATGCCCTGAATGCCGGCGGGCCTTCCTTCGCGGAAGATTGCGTGCACGCTTATTTCCAGCGCGATCCGGCGGCCATCCTTGGCCAGAATCTCGATCTCGGTAGGAGCTAGTCTTTCACCGGCAGCCGCCCTCCGGATCAGCTCGTTCGACTTATCCAAATACTCCGGAGCAACCACCTGAGACATATTCAGCGTGACTGCCTCCGCTCGCGTATAGCCGGATGTCTTTTCACCTGCCTGATTCACTGAGGTGATATTCCCGGCGAGATCGAGAGTATAGATTACGTCGTTTGCGTTCTCGAACAGTTCGCGGTAACGTAATTCCGATTCCGCGAGCTTATGTCCGTGCGTGTCATCACTCCTGTTCATGATTTTCTTCGTGACACGGATCCAATCCGTATTTTGGCTCTTAACAAGGCCGAGACATCGGGCCAAGGTATAGAGGTGTCCTGATAAGCTCGGGCCGCCAGATTACTCCTGGACTAATATCGCCCCTTCACGTCTCCAGATATTCTCATTTCCGGTTGAATATCGGTCAGGGGGGAAGGAATTCCCATACTCACCACGATCGCAGGGGGTATTTGGAGGATCAATCTGTTTCCTGCAGAACAGCCAATGCGGATTTGCCCTACCAACGGCGACCGGTCGTACGCAATTATCAAAATCCGGACAAAGTCGCCCTGAGTAAATCCCTACCAACCTGTAGTCAACTTATTAGGTTACTCCTGCGGTTATTTTAGGGCAAGACCCTCGTGATAAGTATCACTTGTGTCTGCAACGATTGAGCCTTCAAATGCAGACGGGATTCATGTGCAGGGGGTCACCAGACCCCCTGGTGGGGGGGGGGGGGGGGGG
>DASQID010000283.1:0-8652 GCA_035631775.1 Acidobacteriota bacterium | reverse complement strand
CCGAAGGCCGCGTTCTTCCGCGTTCAAAATGGGTTCGTTCTCCTCGCGGCTGTGGTTCTCTGGGTCACCAAT
Organism: Acidobacteriota bacterium; assembly: GCA_035631775.1. Taxonomy (GTDB): domain Bacteria; phylum Acidobacteriota; class UBA6911; order UBA6911; family UBA6911; genus DASQID01. The sequence goes on along the minus strand of DASQID010000283.1, from coordinate 8,580 downwards.
TGCCACTCTCAGACCACACGCGCAGCAGATCACTTGATGATTGCCGAGTGTACGCCCGGTACATACGGCGGCAAGCTGGTGATTGCACAACGCGCCGAGCCGAAGACGCTCCAGCCTGTTTTTGCGGTGGACGCCCCATCCCGTGAGATCATCCGCTTGATGACGGCCGATCTCATCCACATCAACCGGCTTTCGCTGAAGACTGAACCCGCGCTGGCGGAATCGTGGTCGGTTTCGAAGGACGGACGCCGCTATACGCTCCAGTTGCGCCCGGGCGTGTTGTTCTCCGACGGGCATCGGCTGGATGCCGACGACGTAGTCTTCACATTTCAGGTCTATCTAGACGAGAAGATCAACTCGCCACAAAGGGACCTTCTGCTGGTGAATGGCCGGCCCATCACGGTTAGAAAGACAGGCTCCCATACGGTCGAGTTTGAGCTCGATCAGCCCTATGCCGCCGCGGAGCGTCTGTTTGACAGCATCGCCATTCTCCCGAGGCATCTGCTCGAGAAGGCATACCAGGAAGGCAATCTGGCGCAGGAATGGGGCCTCACCACGGATCCGGCACGGATTGCCGGCCTGGGACCGTTTCGGCTGAAGAAATACATCCCCGGTGATCGCATCCTTCTGGAACGCAATCCTTATTACTGGAAGGCAGATGGCAAGGGCAAGCGCCTGCCGTATCTCGACGAGGTCATTTTTCTGTCGGTGGCCAGCGAGGATGCCCAGGTCATCCGCTTCCAGGCAGGCGAGACCGACATCATCAGCCGCATCAGCTCCGAAAACTATTCGGTGCTTGCCAAAGAGCAGCAGGCAAAAGGGTATCGTCTTTATGACCTCGGCCCGAGCCTCGAGTACAGTTTTCTCTTCTTCAATCTGAACGACGTCGATGCGCAAAAGCTGCCTCAGGTTGCCCGGAAACAAGCCTGGTTTCGGGAGACTGCTTTCCGACAAGCGGTCTCTGCCGCCATCGACAGGGAGGGAATTGTACGGCTCGCCTTTCAGGGGCGGGCGACGCCCCTTTGGGGGCATGTCACTCCGGGTAACAAACTCTGGCTGGACACGACTCTTCCGAAGCCGCCTCGCTCACTTGGGCATGCGAGGGAGTTGCTCGCGGCTTCCGGCTTTGCCTGGAGCGGCGGCACCTTGACAGATGCGGCGGGCGAGCCGGTGAGCTTTTCCATCGTGACCAGCGCCGGCAACGCACCGCGTATGCAGATGGCTACCCTCATCCAAGCCGACCTGAAGGAACTGGGGATGCAGGTTCAGGTTGTGTCCCTCGAGTTTCGCAGCCTGATCGACAGGATTCTGAAGACGCACGATTACGACGCATGTGTGCTGGGATTGGGCAGCGGCGATGCGGATCCGAATCCCGAGATGAACGTCCTTCTATCCAACGGGAGCACCCATCTGTGGCACCCGGGCCAGGAACACCCGGCAACCTCCTGGGAGGCGGAAATCGACCGGCTGATGAAACAGCAAGTAACTGTCCTGCAATATGCCGAGCGCAAGAAACTCTATGACCGCGTGCAGAAGTTGATGTCGGATAACCTGCCTCTGATCTACCTCGCGAGTCCGAACATCCTCACGGCGGCTAAAGCGGGCTTGGGCAACGTCAGGCCGGCTATCCTGGACAACTACATGCTTTGGAATGCCGAAACACTGTACTGGCGAAGTGCGCCCCTGCCCGACTGACCGAGTCATGATCAACAAATTCCCGATGGATCCGACGGCGGCCTCGAAATCCCCGAACGTTGCGTGGAGCGACGAGCGTCTGGTCAGCGAGTGCCTCAATGGAAACGAGCAAGCATGGGCGAGCCTGATCGACAAGTACAAGAACCTGATCTTCTCTATCCCCATCAAATACGGCGCCACCAGGGAGGACGCGGCTGATGTGTTTCAGACGGTCTGTCTGGAACTCTTCTCCGAACTCGCAAATCTCCGCAAGGCGGGCTCCATTCGCTCATGGCTGATCACGGTTACGGCACACCGAGCGTTCCACTGGAAGCGGAAGCACCGTCGGCGTTCAGAGAAGGAACTGGCTGACTCCGATCAGGAGTACGTGAGTGAGAACGTGGCGGCGCCGACCGATCTAATCGAGCAGGTCGAGCGAGAGCAGATGGTGCGGGATGCAGTTGCCCACCTGCCGGCGCGCTGCAATGAGATAATCCGCCTCCTCTTTTATGAGCAGCCGCCGGTGCCTTACAACGAGTTGGCGCAACGTCTGGGCCTGGCGACCGGCTCCATCGGCTTCATACGTGGCCGCTGCCTCAAGCGTCTGCAAAAGCTACTGGAAGACATGGGCTTCTAGGGGGAATTTGACATTTCCGGAATTCTTCTTCTCGATGTTTCTTGGTGTCTTAGAGTCTTGGAGGTGGTGTTTAAAAAGCCACCTCCAGGACTCCAAGACTCCAAGCACTGACTCGGTATGCCTGCAACTCTCGAACGGTATCCATTAATCACGGAATTGGCGCAGCTTTCCGACGCGGCTGCACGGCGCGGTATGCTCCGGCGGAATCGCCGGCTTCATAGTCCGGAGGTAGTCGATTTCCTCTATGAAGAAGTCGTCAGGCTCGCCCGGGTGGATCTCAGGCAGGCCGATCGCCTCGCGCAAGCAGCGGCATGGATCGCCGAGAGACTGGAGGACGATTACTGCCGGGCCCAGGGACTGCGGGCCGCCGGTCACGTGCTGCTCATCCGGGGAAAGTACGCCGAGGCGGTGCAGTCCTACCGCTCGGCCCTGGCGCTGTTTCGCCGCCTCGGCCGCGACGAGGAGGTCGGGCGCACACTCTACGGGGGCTCGCTGCAGGCGCTGATATATCTGGGTAAGTATGACGAGGCATTTTCCTGGGCACTGGAAGCACGGGAGATATTCCAGCGACTGGGGGACGAACTCCGGCTGGCCCGCCTCGACAACAACATGGGCAACATCCTCTACCGCCAGGACCGTTTCGAAGCGGCGCTGGAATGCTACCGACGTGCCTTCGAGTCGTTCGGCCGTAAGGGCGAGGCGCAGGATGTTGCCATTACTCTGCGCAACATGGCCGTCTGCCACATCAGTCTCGGGGACTCCGGGAAGGCGATGGAGACCTATCAGGAGGCGCGCGCCCACTGCGAGCGGAATGAGATGCCGCTGATGGTGGCTGAGGCGGACTACAACATCGCCTACCTCCATTATCAGCGGGGCGAGTACACCAGAGCCGTGGATTTGTATCAGTCAACCCGGAAGCACTGCGAGAAGTTCGGCGATCCATACCACAAGGCACTCTGTGATCTCGACCAGTCTGAGATGTATCTCGAACTCAATCTGGACGAGGAAGGCGCCCAGCTGGCCGAGAAGGCAGCGTCTTCGTTTCGGGAGCTGACTATGAGGTATGAGGAAGCCAAGGCTCTGACCTTCCTTGCTGTTGCTGCAAGCCACCGGGGCAGAGGCTCGCGTGCGCTGCAACTTTTCGGACAAGCGCGTTCATTGTTTGCCCGCGAGCGAAATCAGGTGTGGGTCGCGCTGATTGACCTCTATAAGGCGGTGGTTTTGTACAAGACCGGCTGCTACGAAAAAGCGCGGCTTCTTTGCGCTTCTGCTCTTGCCTTCTTCTCCAAATCGTCGCTGGAGAGTAAGGCCGCGCTTTGTGAATTGCTCCGTGCGCGTCTTTACCTGCAGGCGCTCGAGTACGAGAAGGCGCAGGACGCATGCCTCGACGCTCTGAAGCGCGTCGGCGAGGTCGAGGCCCCGATCATCAGCTGCCAGGCCCACTTTGTTCTCGGGCAGGTCAGGGAGTTGCAGTTGGACCGAAAAGGAGCCACACGGGCCTACGAGAAGGCGCATGCCCTGCTCGAGAGTCTCCGGAGCCACCTCAAAGGCGAGGAGTTGAAGATAGCCTTCTTGAAGGACAAGCTCGCAGTTTATGAGAGCCTGGTCTGGATGTGCCTTGGGGGGGAGCGCGGGTCGCAGAGGAAGAAAGCTGCCTTCGCCTACATTGAGCAGGCGAAGTCGCGGAGTTTGGCGGATCTGATTGCCTTCAAATCACTGGACGTACCGGCGCACACAGGACCCCAGGGGAGATTGACGGCGCGTGCGCGCAAGCTTCGTACGACGTTGAACCTGCTGTACCGTCAGATCGAATTGGTTGAGACCGATCCTCGTGACCATGCCGGCAGCCGTCTCGAAAGTCTGCGCCGCGCTGTCGCTGCCTGCGAAGACCGGCTTGTGAAGGTCCTGGCCGAGCTCCGGGGCGCGGACCGGCAGTTCGGAGTGCTCGAGAACGCTCACACCATCGAGTTGGAAGCCATCCGCTCGATCATCCCGCAAGACTCTGTTTTGCTCGAGTACTATCAAGCAAGAGAAACGGTCTATGCCTGCGTGCTTGCCAGAAACGCGCTCGAGATCGTCCCCGTGACGACTCTGAACAAGATCCGGAATCTGTTACGCCTTCTGCAGTTTCAGCTCTCGAAATTCCGCCTGGGGCCGGATTACGTAAACCGTTTCGCCGGTGCCCTGCAGTCCGCGACCTCCGCACACCTGAAAGATCTGTACAACGAACTAATTGCTCCAGTGCGCCACCTGCTCCGCGCCGAACATCTCGTCGTTGTGCCCCACGATTTTCTCCATTACCTTCCATTTCATGCGCTTCACGACGGCCGCTCTTTCCTGATCGACTCGTTTTCTGTCTCCTATGCTCCGAGCGCCAGCGTGTACTATCTATGCTGCTCAAAGCCGGCTGCTTCGAGCGACGAGTCATTGATACTTGGCATCCCCGACTCATTCACGCCGCACATTCTCGAGGAAGTGAAGCAGATCGCATCCATGCTCCCGAACCCGCGTCTCTTTGTCGGCGACGATGCCACAGAGAACCGGTTACGCGCACACGGTCCGGGAAGCCGCTTTGTCCACATCGCGACGCACGGGCTTTTTCGCCAGGACAACCCGATGTTCTCTGCCATGAGGCTCGGGGATTCTCAGCTCAGCCTGCTCGATCTCTATTCCCTGCAGCTCTCCTCGGAACTGGTTACGCTGAGCGGGTGCAGCACGGGCCTGAACGCCGTTGTGGGTGGGGACGAGTTACTTGGCTTGGTGAGGGGCCTGCTCTATGCCGGTACACGCGCAGTGCTTGTTACGCTGTGGGACGTCGATGACAGGAGCACCGCGGAGTTTATGAAGGCTTTCTATGGCCACCTGGTCTCCGGTTCCGATAAAGCTCGTTCTTTGCAACTGGCAATGCGGGAGGTGCGTGAAATCTACTCACATCCGTTTTATTGGTCACCTTTTGTGCTGATAGGGAAGACGTAGGAAGGACGGGGGCCAGGGATCAGGGGCCAGCAATGACGGGGACGTTAGCCGGCTGCGTCACACGATCCTTGGCGAGTTGCGCAAACCAGGAGATCTTGCTGTAATTCCGGCCCCTGACCCCCGGCCCCTGACCCTGGAGAAAGCCGAATTTGCGTATCTCCCTATATTTAAGTAGTGAGAACTGAACCCTTAGATGTTGGTCTTTTGCTCAGTGTACTGTGTGTGAGGTCTTGAATGGGTCACTGGGATATAGGCAGTTGGGTTGATCTTGTGCGGGGCCTGTCGAACAAGGCCGAGCGTGCCAAGATGGAAGAGCATCTGTCTTCCGGCTGTCGTAAGTGCTGGCGAACAGTTGAGATACTTCGCGAAGTCGCGACGATGGCCTCTGCCGAGGGACAGTACACTGTCCCGCAATATGCGGTTCAAGGTGCCAGGGCCATATACGCGCTGAACCAACCGGAAAGAGTCTATTTCTTTCCCCGCCTTCTCGGCCGACTCGTTTATGATAGCTTCAGAGAACCGTTGCCTGCGGGTTTGCGCAGCCGGAATCGCCTGACCCGTCACACCTTGTACGAAGCCGCTGATTATTCTCTGGATATCCGGTTGGAGCATCAGATCGGCACCGACAGCGTAAACCTGGTCGGTCAGATCACCAGTCAAAAGGAGCCGGACAGGCCTTTTGCGAATCTTCCGGTCTTGCTCGTCTCAGGAAGACAGATTGTTGCCCGCGCAGCCAGCAACGCATTCGGGGAGTTTCAGATCGAGTATGAGCCCCAGCGGCGTCTCCGCTTGTATTTACAGGCCGACCAGGGCGGTAGGGAGGGTATCGAGGTGCCGTTGGCCTCTCTTTCCCACGAAGCTGCCCCTTCCAGGGATTCCAAAGGCCGGCCACGGAAGAGAAGCAAGAGAGATTGAGTTTCGCCCTGAATTAGATTTCTTAATCTGAAATATTAGATCCGTTCGCAAAATTCACTTGCCGAGTGGCTCGTTCTGACCTAATATACTCGTGCTAGGCCTCGGGCTCAATTTCAAGTATAATATCGCATCCTGATTGAACCACAGCGGCCTGTGTATTTCTCGGGTTTTGATTCATCAAATCAAATTTTGCCAATTTGCCCGCGCAGAGGTTGGTAGACATGAGGCAGAATAATCTTATTCGACCGCTGTGGCTCGTATTCCTACTCACTTCGTTATTCCCCGCCTTCGGCCAGAATCGCTTTATTCTGCGGGCTCCCGACGCCCTTGTTCCAGGCATCATTGTCCGCCACAATTTGGGGATGGTATGTACACCCAACCAGGAGGGTGTAAGCTGCGTATTAAATTCGGATACCCGAACCCCCGATCAAGTGGTCTCAGAGCTCTCATCAGACCCTGATGTCCAACATGCCGAGCAGGATTCTCATGTTTCGGTCCCGGAAGGCAGCCGCACTTTTAACGCGAACCAGCAATCGACAACTGCTGCAAGCGCCGCGGCAGCGAATACCGCTGTCACCTACTTCGGCACGCCCGCATGGAATTCGTATGTCAATCAGACGGCCGCAGCCCTAACGCATCTTCCCGCCGTTCAACAATATCTCGTTACAGGCAAGGGAATTGTGGCGGTGATAGATACAGGGGTTGATCCTCAGCAGCCGGTTCTGCAGGGATCGCTGGTGCCAGGCTATGATTTTGTGAATGGAGTTGCGGGAATTCCGTCGGAATGGAACGATCTGGATCCTGCTACCGCAGCCATTCTCAATCGAGCAACTGCCGGGGACACCGTAATCCAGCTTAACCAGTCCACCGCTGCCATCCTCGACCAGTCCACCGCTGCCATCCTGGACATCACCCATGTGCCGGCGGCATTTGGTCACGGCACGATGATAGCTGGGATCATCCACCTTGCGGCACCAACTGCCATGATCATGCCGCTCAAGGCGTTCAGGGGGGATGGTACGGCAAATCTGTCCGACATCGTGCAGGCGGTCTATTTTGCCGTGGACAACGGCGCGCAAGTCATAAACATGAGTTTCAGCCTGACCAGCAACTCACTGGAGCTGATGAAGGCTCTGAACTATGCGACGGCACACAATGTCATCTGTGTGGGAGCCGTCGGCAACGACGGCATTGAGACCATCGTTTACCCGGCTGCATTCCATAATGTGATCGGGGTCGCATCCACGGACAGTCAGGACAGCCGGAGCACCTTTTCCAATTACGGTGAGGCGCTAGCCCATCTTGCAGCGCCCGGAGAAGGGATAATCACGACCTATCCGGGTGGAAACTATGCAATGGTGTCCGGGACATCCTTCAGCGCGCCCTTTGTCGCGGCCGCAGCCGCCCTGCTGATTCAGGTTGACTTGGACATGAACCCTACCGAGGCACTACAAGCACTCTCCAATGCCAAAAAGCTCACGCCTGAATTGGGCTTCGGACGACTCGACCTGTTTCAGGCAGTGAGACCATACATATCTCACTAAGTAAGAGCTCGTCTGACTGATCTTAGAATATGCTTCGCTAAGGTGCATTTCTCACGAGCATTCGTAAGCGAATCCCCCGCGCGATGTTTCACTGGTGACATGTGGGTCTGGGCTGAACGTGGTGAGAAATGCAGGCTAAAGGTCTGCACGGAGATCAGGATGCGGGAACGCATGGGAGCTTAGACGCAGAAGATAGCCATTACATGTGGGGGGTCTCCACTCCCGGTCCCCCCCTACCTTACCGGGTGTGAAGACTTGCCCCCCACAACTCGATTGCTCCAACAGCTAGATGGTGGAGCAAAAAATTGATCTGTTCCTCGGCTAATCCCTCTGAGAGCGTTTTGACTGCGATCGATCGTAGATCAGATATTCAGTCCTGAGCCCCGCATGGTACTTTCCACTGCACTTGTGGCAGTAGGCAATCTGGCCCAAGACAATCGTATCTTCCCATTCGACCGAAATGGTGGTGTCGGTCTCCAAGGGAAGGCTTAGAATCAAACCCAGACCATGTGAGGATAAATCCCTCAGTTGACCTGTAAAGTGCATCCATGCCGCTGTCAGGTTGGTCACCGTCACAGTTTCCTTCGAGCTTGTACGTAGCTCCTGGCGACGGTCCATTGCATAGTTAGGTTGTGCCATTGTCCGCTTTTCCCTAGCCTTGGACTTGAACGCTTCTAACCTCGAGCGCGAGATTTCGTCCGGCTACGATATATATAGGGTCGCCAGAGGGGCAAGAAATATAGCCTGAAATGGATCGAATGAAAAATGGTTATGAGCCTCGCCCGCCCGCTGCCGTATTAATCTTGCACGCAGCCTATATTTTTTGCCGTATTC
>DASQID010000282.1:0-6356 GCA_035631775.1 Acidobacteriota bacterium | reverse complement strand
GCATTGGTGACGAGGTTCATCAATGCCTGGCGGAGCTGATCCTCGTCCGCATCGGCCATGGGCAAATCAGGATGAAGGTCCAGCTCTGCATGGACGGAGTTCCTCTGAAGTTCGTCCTGCAGGGTCAATATCACGCGGCGGATGACGGCATTGACGTCGGTGGGCTTGTACTCCGGCTTCGAGATTCTGCTGTACCCCAGAACCTCGTCGACCAGCTTCTCCAACCTGCGCACCTCCGACACGATAATCTCCATTTCTTCCCGTCGTGCATCGTCCTCCGGCGCGGAGCGCAGCATTCGGCGGGCGAAGCCGCCGATGGAGACCAGGGGGGTGCGGATTTCGTGGGCCAGCAGCGCCGCCATCTTGCCGATGGTCGATAGTCGCTCGCTCTGCAGGAGGTGATGCTGGCTCTCGCGCAGGGTAAGGTTGACCTGCTCGCATACGGCGATCTTCTCCATCAGTTCACGATAAAGCCGGGTGTTCTGGATGGCGGAGCTGGCCTCCTGCGCATATATCTGGAGCAGGCGCAAGCTTGTCATATCAATGAGGGAGTGGGTGATTGCGTTGTCGGCGATCAGTACCCCGAGTTCCCTATCGGCGAGATAGAGCGGTGCCACGGCAAAGGACTCAACACCGAGCTGTTCCTCCAAAAGAGGGCCTATCGGCAAGCCGTGTGGCTCAAACACCCCGTGCTGGGCTCTCGCAGCTTCTCTGGACTTCATCACCCTCAGGAGCGGGTCGCTCGTTTGAGTGAGAGGGATATGGAAGCTTCTGACGATATCGTTGACACGAAGGTCCTTGTTCACAGCCAGACTGTCGAGTGAGTTGAGGAGGTCGCCCAAGGCTCGGTGCATCTCCCGCAATTCCTGCCATATTCTGGTGGCTTCCTCGGAAGAGGACGGACCGACGGCCGCGCGACCTTCGAGGAATTTTGCGTCCGCATCAATCAGCAGGATGAAGGCGCGATCGAATCCCAGCCCGCGTCCGGAGGTGACCCCATGCAGGATGATGTTCAGCGCCTTCTCCTCGTCAACAGTCCGTTGGAGCGCCCGGCTGACTTCGTAAAGGATAGTGAGCTCAGCGACACGTCGTTCCAGCGCGACCGACGAAGGGGGAGGTTGAGTTGATTCCTGGTCAGGCATCGAGCCGCTTTACTTCAATGAGTAGTGCCTGCATCTCAACAGAGCGTCGCAAAACCGGAACCGAGATGCGGAGAATTCAGTTCGCCGCGTCTCCACGTCTCTGCGCCTCCGCGTCGGGTTGCCCGCGGGCACGTTGTCTCCTTGGTCTCTTGGGCCCTGCCACCCATTCAGGCACGGCCGACACGCCAATACCTGGTCTTCTCTTCTGGCGCACTCTTTCGTAGAGCTCCATGTATCTGGCTGCGGACCTCTCCCAGGACCAATCCTGGGACATATCCCGAATTACGAGTGCCTTCCAGCGTTGCGGGTCAGAGAAGATAATCAGGGCGCGCTTGATCGCGATCAGCATTTCCGAGGCGGAATAATTTGGGAAGCTGAAACCGGTGCCGGTGTCTGCATCAAAGTCGTAGTTGATCACCGTGTCTGCAAGGCCACCGGTTGCTCTTACGATGGGCACAGTGCCGTAGCGAAGGCTGTATAACTGGTTGAGGCCACAGGGCTCATATTTGGAGGGCATAAGAAACATGTCGCAGCCGGCTTCGATGAGATGGGCAAGCCTGTTGTCGAAACCAATCTTTACGGAGATCTTTTGCGGGAAGCTGTGGGTGATTTGCCGGAGCATGTCTTGATACCTGTGCTGGCCCGTGCCCAACACCACCATTTGAAGATCCATTCCCGCGATCTCATGGATTGCGTGCTGTATCAAGTCGAAGCCCTTTTGATCCGCGAGACGCGAGACGATGCCTATCAACGGAACACACTGCCCGGACTGCGGCAGGCTGAAGTGCTTCAGCGCTTCCGATTTGCATATGGCCTTTCCGGAGAGATCCTCCATGCTGAAATGGGCGGGGATACACGGATCGGTCCGGGGGTTCCACTCCTCATAATCAATGCCATTCACTATGCCGCTGAGATCCTCCTTCCTGGACCGCAAGGTGCCCTCCATCCCATAACCATATTCGTACCCGGTCTGGATTTCCTTCGCGTAGGTTTCACTTACGGTATTAATGAGGTCCGAGAATTCGATCCCGACCTTGAGGAAGCTCACCTTTCGCCAGTACTCGAACGGAGAGAGGGGATAGAAAAACCGGGAGTCGATGCCGGCCCAGTAAAGCGCTTCCCTCGGAAATACTCCCTGATAGGCCACGTTGTGAATTGTGAACAGCATGCCGACTTGTGAGAAAAACGAGCGATGTTCATGGGTCGTGTGCAGCAATCCTGGGATCAGGCCGGTCTGCCAGTCGTGACAATGAATGACATCGACAGGCTCTCCAAGCCTCTCGAGAAGCTCGAGACCCGCTTTCATGAAGAAGATGAATCTCTGCATGTTGTCGGGGTAGCCTTCTTTTCGGACCGGGTCATCATAGACGCCGTCACGGAGAAAATAGCTCGGTGAGCCGACGAGAAACACGTCAACATCGGAGTCCGGCATCTGGGTGTGAAAGATCTCCGCGCGGACCGACCCGCCACCCATGGGGACATCGAATCCCGGCACCAGCGCGTAAGGACGAATGCCATGCCTGTCGTGGTGAATTGCCTTATACGCTGGAATGACGACGGTTATCTTCGCGCCGAGCTTCGCCAGTTTCTTGGACAGGGCACCGACCACATCGCCCAGGCCGCCCACTTTGATGTAGGGAAAGGCCTCCGCGGCAAACATCACGACATGGGGGAAATCGTGCCGATTCATGCTTCTCCTGACATCGCCCGTTGAACTAACGCATCATCCGAACGGAATCAGTGGCTGAAGCTCGACATAAGCTGGAGTTCTTGCGCTTGGCAGCTACGCTGATGGTTCGCGGACGTAATTATTATAGCTCGATTTCACGCAGGTATTTTGCCGCTTCCTCCGGCGCCGTGGAATTGATGTAGAAGCCTGTGCCCCACTCGAAGCCTGCAACACGGGTCAGACGGGGGATCAGCTCAACGTGCCAGTGATAGTCCACCTCTATCGTATCCCAATAGGAGGCACGCTTGGGCCGTGCTTTCACGTTTGGGATAGTGTGAATGAGGAAATTATAGGGAGGGTCGTTGAGGCACTTTTTCATGCGAAGGAGTACTTCCTTAAGCGTGACCGCGAGGTGATGAATCATCTCATCGCTAATCTCGCCAAAGCTGTGGAAATGGGCGCGGGGCGCGAGGAACAACTCGAAGGGAAACCGGGATGCGAAGGGCGCCATGGCAATAAACCGGTCCCCCGAGACCACAATGCGTTCCCCGGACTCCAATTCCTGCCGGATCAAATCGCAGAAAAGGCAGCGCTCCTTATCCTGGTAGTGCTCCTTGGCGGATGTCAACTCTTCGGCGATCGTAAGTGGTGTCACAGGGGTTGCGATGATCTGGGTGTGAGGGTGTGCCAGCGAGGCACCGGCTGCTGCCCCGTAGTTTTTGAAAATAAGTATGTATTTGAAGCGGAAGTCCCTTTGCAGATCCACCAGGCGCTCACGATACATCCGGATGACCTTCTCCAGATGCGGCAACGGAGCGTCACCAAGGTTCAGATTGTGCTGTGGAGTCTCGATGACAACTTCGTGAGCCCCGATGCCGTTCATACGGTCATAAGCACCCAGACCCCTGCGGTCCAGTCCACCCTCGATTCTCAGGGCGGGGAATTTGTTCGGGACGACGCGAATTTCCCATCCGGGCTGATTGGACCCGCTGCCATTTCGGCGCAGTGCCGTGATCTCCGGAGGGGTCTTGCCCTCATTGCCCTCGCAAAAAGGGCAGAATCCCCCAGGGAGTGACTCCTCCATATGGGGAAAGTCGTCCGGCCTGCGGCCTCGTTCCGAGGCAATGATAACCCACCGCTTCTGTATTGGATCGTGGCGCAGTTCAGGCATAGGGGTGGAGCCTACCATGCTCGTAGGAGCAATTCAACTTCAGGCGCCTGTCAAAATCTGCCGCGAATTGCACGAATTTCCAGAAATAATCCATGAGCTCATTAATCAGTAAGATTCTGGAACTCGGGCAGATCTAGTTGAACAGGTCAAAATCCCCAGCAAGTACTCCGTCAAACCGGCCGGTGCGCCATTTTCGGACACTGTCGCGCACCAGCGGCGACGGTTGCTCACGGTAACGGCGGACGACAACTATTGCATCCTTCGTAGTTGCTGCGATTGCCTTGTCACCCTGCCATCGCGTGGCGACAGTCGGCCGTGATGCCCATAGCAACGGTCAATCTGCCGACGTTGCCTTCCGCGCAGAACTGGGACATGTCGATTGTCAAGACAACCAGGATCACCGAGAGCAAGAACATCGAGTTCAGGGCGGAGATGTTCAATGTCTTCAACCACCCCGTCTTCCAGAGCCCTCAGGCTGGAGCCACTTCGGGGTTCGACGCTTCTCTCGGCAACTATGGTTATGTGGATGTGGCGGGTGGAGATACCTCAATCCTCGCGACGGTGAACAGACCTCGCATCATCCAATTCGGGCTCAAGTTCAACTTGTGATTCCAGCGACAGGTCGTTCCTGCCGATCAGGGGGAGGTGCCGTGAGGCACCTCCCCCTTTTTCATGTGTGCTGAGCATGTTGATTCGTGAAATTTGTGGCGGATTTCGAGGGCCACTATTTGTGTTGTATCGGACATGACCACTGCTGTATGCTTCCCATAAACGGCTTATGGAAGAGAAAAGGGATTCCGGCTCCCTGCTGCAGGGAACACTCGACATGTTGATCCTGAAAACTCTCACTCGAGGAGTCATGCACGGTTACGCCATCGCGGAGTTTATCCGTTCGAGTTCAGCCGATGTGCTGCGGGTGGAGGAGGGAGCGCTCTACCCTGCGCTGCATCGACTCGAACTCCGCGGCTGGCTGGCTTCTGAATGGGGCGTGTCGGGAAACAACCGTCGTGCCAAGTACTATCGTCTGACGCCTGCGGGGCGCAGGCGGTTGTCTGCCGAATCTTCCGAATGGCAGCGGCTGAGCAGTGCTGTGGTGCGCGTTATGGAGGCATGAGGATGGCACCCGAATGGCTCACCACCCTCAGGATGCGGCTCCGGACCCTGTTTCGGCGCAAGCAACTGGAGCTGGATTTGGAGCACGAACTCGCCTTTCACCTCTCAATGCGGGCAGAAAGCAACAAAGCCGAGGGGATGAGCGCCCTGGAGGCCGCCCAAAAAGCCCAACGGCAGTTCGGAAACGTCACGTGGTTTCGCGAGAACTGCCGTGAACTGTGGGGTCTGGGCAGTCTGGAGATTCTCTGGCGGGACATTCTATATGGCACCCGCGTGCTGCGGCACAGTCCCACCTTCACAGCAGTCGCGGTGCTGTCGCTTGCCGTTGGAATCGGCGGAAACGCGGCTATGTTCAGCCTCGTGGACACTTTGCTGATTCGACCCCTCCCTTATCCCGCGCCGGGCCATTTGCTTCGCCTCACGAGCATCTATCCACGGGCTGCCGTGCCGTTCTTTCAGACGCAATGCGGAACGATGGATGTGGCTGCGGTCAGCACGGGCTCCGAGTGTAACCTTACGGGACAGGGAGAAGCGGTTCGGATATTCGGAAGTTTGAGCTCGGCGAATTTTGTTTCGGTTCTCGGGATCCGGATGGCTGCGGGACGCGGCTTCGAACCCGGCGAAGATCTGCCCGGGCGTGACCGCGTCGTCATTCTGAGTAATTCCCTCTGGAAGACCAAATTTGGTGGTGATCCACAGATACTCGGCCGCGTGATCACGCTGAACGGCGTGAATCGCGAGATTGTCGGCATCATGCCGCAAGGTTTCAGCTACCCGTCCTCGAGAGTGCAGTTGTGGATACCCCTCCGCCTCGATCCCTCCAACTTCGTCGAGTACTGGGGGAGCGAGTTTGTGCCATTCATTGCCAGAATTCGCCCCGGGGCCACGATTCAGCAAGCACAGGGCGAAGTCCAAGCCTTGGTCGCGCGTTTCAGAAGCTTGTTCCCCTATCCGATGTCGCGCGAATGGGCTCGTGATGCGACGGCTGTTCCCCTTCAACAGGATCTCGTGGGTGATATCCGCGGAAAGCTGATCATCCTGCTCTCGTCTGTCGGCGTCGTACTGCTCATCGCATGCGCGAACGTGGCGAGTCTGCTTCTCTCCCGAGCCACGACGCGGCGTAAAGAGATCGCCTTGCGAGCGGCATTAGGTGCGGGTCGTCTGAGGATAGTCCGGCAGTTATTGACGGAAAGCATCTTGTTGGCGATTCTCGGCGGCGGACTCGGGATTCTCCTCGGGATGAGTGCGCTGTCCATCTTCA